>JBGOXZ010000052.1:0-11424 GCA_041479395.1 Opitutaceae bacterium | reverse complement strand
TGCCGACCGGCAGGGCTGGAAGGTGAACGTGCTGTCCGCGAGCGAATCCGCGACCGGCGGTTATAAGGAGATCATCGCCAATATCACCGGCAAGGGCGTGTTCGCACGGCTCAAATTCGAGTCCGGCGTGCATCGCGTGCAGCGTGTGCCGGAGACCGAGGCACAAGGCCGCATCCACACTTCCGCCGCGACCGTCGCGGTGCTGCCCGAGGCCGAGGAGGTGGACATCAAGATCGACGACAAGGATCTCCGCATCGACGTGTTCCGCGCGAGCGGCCCCGGCGGGCAGTCGGTCAACACCACCGACAGCGCGGTCAGGATCACGCATCTGCCTTCAGGGCTCGTGGTCAGCCAGCAGGACGAGAAGTCCCAGCACAAGAACAAGGCGAAGGCCATGAAGGTGCTACGCGCGCGGCTCTACGATATGGAGCGCGCCAAACTCGACGCGGCGCGCGCGCAAGACCGCCGCAGCCAGATCGGCACCGGCGACCGTTCCGAGCGCATCCGCACCTACAACTTTCCCCAGAATCGCGTGACCGACCACCGGATCGGCCTCACCCTCCACAATCTGCCGCAGGTGATGGAGGGTGGAATCGACGACATTGTCGCCGCCCTGCAGAAAGCCGACTACGCGCAAAAGGTCGCCGCCCTGGCCGGCCAGTCCTATCCGCTGCCTCGCGCCGCGGCCCGCGACGACTGACCGTGGCGAAACCCGGCCTCATGCTTCATGTCATGATGGCGTGTGGGCCGCTCTTTTTGTTCTGGGACGGCCGCATCAACTCCGAGCGCAATCCGTGCAGCGACATTCCCTGACCCGTTGTTTTCTCCAATCGTGCCGGGACGCGGCCCGGGCGAGGCGTCTCGTTCCGTTCGTCGCGCTGCTGGCGGTGCCGGCGCGCGCGGGTGCGGCGGAGACCATGCCGCCGCCAGGAGACGTGGCCGGACCCTACGCGGACGAGGTTGTCACGCTCCCACCATACGAACTGGACGCCGTGGAACCGCCTTGGGCGCAGGACACGCGCACCGCGATCACCACAGCCACTTCGCCGCGCGAAGGAACTCAGATGACGATGGTCGACGCCCTGCGCGCGTTCCCCGGGGTGCATATCGACCAAGCCGGCGGCCCCGGCGGCCGTTCCTCCCTTTACCTGCGGGGCGGTGAAGAAAACTACACCATCGTCCTGCTTGACGGCGTGCCGGTGAACAATCCAACGGATTCGCGCGGCGGCGGCTTCGATTTCGGCACGCTGGATGCGGGCGAGTTCGCCTTGGCCGAGATCGTGCGGGGTCCGGTCTCGGCGCGCTACGGGCCCGATGCGTTGTCCGGCGTGATCAAGCTCACCAGCGATGTGCTGGGCATTCAGGACGGCTCGAAAATCGCGGTCGACGCGGGCGGCAAGGGGCTGGCCGCCGCACACGCCGCCACCAGCGCGCACGAGGGCGGATGGACCGCAGCGCTTTCCAGCAGTTGGTTGGTAGACGGCGATCGCGCGGCGGGCAGCTACGCCCGGCACGCGGCCATCGCGGCCGGCGCCACCTGGCAGGGGCGGAATCTCGAGTGGCGGATGTCCGTGCGTTACGGACGACAGGACAGCGCGGCATTCCCGGATGACAGCGGCGGCAAGCGTTTCGCCGTGTTACGATCGCTGGAAGAACGGTCGGGCAGCACCACGACCGCAGACATCGAATTGCTGTCTCCCGGTGTCCGCCGCACCGGCATACGATGGCGCGTGCGTTCATGGGGCGCCTGGCTGCACGCCCACGACGACTCGCCGGGAGTCGCCCCCGGCGTGCGCGATCCGATCGGCCTGCCCGCCAGCGCTGAGGCGACGACACTGCAGCGGTTTGGCCTTTCCGCGGAAGGGGCGGTCGATCTTGGCGGCTCGGGCACGCTCGCCATGGGCGTTGACGGACAGTCCGAGTACGGCCGGAGCGATGCGGTCTTGCGGTACGGGGCTTCTCCGATTCCCGCACCGTTCACCGCCACGCGCGACCGGAGCGGCGCTTTCGCCGAATACACCCTGCACCCCGCGCCCGGCTGGCTGATCCAGCCGAGCGTGCGCTTCGACCGGACGCGCAACTTCAGCCCGCGCGCCACCCCCCGCCTCGGAATCCGGGTGCCGATCGCCAGCACGACCGCCCTGCGGCTGAATGCCGGCGACGGCTTCAAATTGCCCAGTTTCTACGCCCTTTCAAATCCGCTGGTTGGGAACCATGCGCTCAAACCGGAAAAAGCGCGGGCCGTTGATCTGGGAATCGAGCGGCAGTTTGCCGGTGGCCGGGGCGCGTTTGGGCTTGGCGGTTTTTCGAGCCGATACCGTGACGGCATCGATTTCGATCCCGGTCCGCCGCCGCGACTGGTCAACCGCCATGAGATTCGCAGCGACGGGTTGGAGGCCTCCCTGCGGCTCAAGACGATCGGTGCGTTGGAATGGCTGCTCGCAGGCACTTACGCCGACATCCGGAGCGAGCCGGGAGGTGGGCCGCTGCGCGGACGGCCGCGGACCGAAGGTTCCGTCCGCGTGATCTGGCGGCCAAGGGACGGTCTCATGGTGGCGGCATCCGTGAACGCCGTGGGCAGCGTGTTCGATTCCTCGGTGCCGACGGGCGATGTCTTCCTCCCGGGCTGGCGGCGTGTGGACCTGGCCGCGCGCTGTCAGATCCGCCGTGGCCTGACCGTGACCGCGGCCATCGACAACCTTTTCGGCGTCCGATACGAGGAGGCCATCGGTGCTCCGTCCCCCGGCGTGCGCATTCGCGGGGGGATCGAGGCTCGGTTTTGAGTGAGACCTGCCATCGGGGTAGGTTGCCTGTGCGGCCAGCGGGTGTCGGCGGGCCGGGAACACCCTTTACCGCGATGCGAGCATCGCTAGTCTGAATGATCGCGGGCCGCCCCTCCATGCTTACCGTCCTCGAAATTATCAGGAAAACCACCGATTTTCTGGAGGCGAAGGGCGTGGAGAGTCCGCGACTCAATGCCGAACTGCTCATCGGCCACGTGCTCGGACTGCCGCGGATGCAGCTCTACCTGCAATTCGAGCGATTGCTCACGGAACCGGAACTCGCGCTGATCCGGCCGCTGGTGAAGCGCCGCAGCCAGCGTGAACCGCTGCAGTACATTCTCGGCGGTACGGAGTTCTTTCACCTCAGGTTGAAGATCGACCGGCGGGCGCTCATTCCGCGGCCGGAGACGGAGCGCCTGTGCGAGCTCATCTCCCAGCGTTTGTCAACTCCACCAGCGGCGATCCTCGATCTCGGCACCGGCAGCGGGGCGATCGCGCTCGGGTTGGCGGCGTTCTATTCCAGCGCGATGGTCACCGCGCTGGATGTGAGCGAGGAAGCGCTGGCGCTCGCCCGCGAGAATTCCGAGGCGCTCGGTCTGTCCGGGCGCGTGAGGTTGTTGCACTCGGATTGGTTCGCGGCGCTCGAACCGGGCGAGCGGTTTGATCTGGTCGTCGCCAATCCGCCCTATCTCTCGGGGCGGGAGACCGCCGCCTCCCTGCCGGAGGTTCGCCAGCACGAACCGTCGATGGCGCTGTCGTCCGGTGCCGACGGCACGGAGGCGCTCCTCCATATCATCGCCGAGGCCCCGCGCTTCCTCACCGTCGCGGGTCTCCTCGCGCTTGAAACCGGCATCGACCAGCATGTGGTGCTGCGCGAACGCGCCGCGGGGGTGGGCTTTGCGCGCATCGAGTCCCTGCGGGATCTCAACGACCGCGATCGCTACCTGCTGGCGTGGCGGCAGTGATGCGGGATTTGGGGGAGCGGAAGCCGGGCCACGGGCAGCCTCGCATCCCGTCTCTGCGGCATGGCGTTTCCGCCTGCGGACTCGGCGTCAGCCGTTTTTCGACGCTTGGACGGTGAGCGGCGCGCTGCCGTTGGCCCAATACTGGGGATTCTGCGAAAGCGAGAGGGCGTCGGCCAGCACGCGCAGGCTCTCACGCAGATGGATGTCGAGTTTCACGACGCCCGGATCCTCGTCGGTGCTCAGCGTGTCCTCGTCCGCGCTGTCGTCCGCACCGGCTTTTTTCTCGGCCGCGGCGGGCTTGGGCGGCGGCGGGACCAGGGTGAACTCCTTGTAGGGGAAGTCGCCTTTCGCGAGCTGATCCTTCTCCGCATCCATGGTCTTCTTAAAGGCGTCATCGGTCTCCCGCAGGCGGCGGCGCTCGTCGAGGTTGAGCGAGATCTCCTTCTGCTCCTGCTTCTGCCTGAACCAGTCGATGCTCCGCTTGAGGTAGGCAAACTCCTCCAGGTGCTCCTGCCGTGATTTGCTGGCGTCGCGCAAGGAGACGAGAATCTGCGGGTCGAGCGGGCGCCCGTTGAAGGTGGTGGAGGGAATCTCATCCCAGATCAGGGCGTGGGGCAGGTCGGATTCGCCGATCGGCATGTACTCATCGACCGACGGCAGGACGATGTCGGGCGTGACACCCTTGTTCTGGGTCGAGGAGCCGTTGGGGAGATAGAATTTCTGGATGGTGAGCTTGGCCGCGCCCGTCTTGACCGGCAGTCGCGCGAGCATGCGGTTGACGTTCTTCATTTCCACGATGGTCTGCACCGAGCCCTTGCCGTGGGTGGATTGATCGCCGATGATGACCGCCCGGCCGTAGTTTTGCAGCGCGCCGGCGACGATCTCGGAGGCGGAGGCGCTGAAGCGCGACACCAGCACGGCCAGCGGGCCGGTGTAGCTGATCTGCGTGTCCTCGTCGCTGTCGACCTGGATGTCCCCGCTGAACGACTTCACCTGCACGACGGGTCCCTTGTTGATGAACAGGCCGGTCAGGTCGATGGCTTCGGAGAGGAGGCCGCCGCCGTTGCGGCGCAGGTCGAGCACCAGCCCCTTGATGCCGGCGGCGTCGAGGCGGTTGATGAGCTCGGCGACATCCTTGGTGGCGCTGGTGCGCTCTTCGTCGCTGGCAGCATTCTCATCGTCGCCGGACAGGCCGTAGAACGATGGCAGGGTGATGACGCCGACGGGAATGGATTCACCGCCGGCGCCGGGCACCTCGTAGATGGCGGCGCGGGCGCGGGCGGCGTTGAGCTTGACCACGTCGCGCACGATGGTGATCACCTTGTGGCTGGAGCCGTCGGCGACGCCGGCGGGGATGACGGTGAGCTTTACTTTGGTCCCTTTCTGGCCGCGAATGAGGTCGACGATCTTGCGCAGCTTCATGCCGATGATGTCGATGGACTCGCCGCCGTCGCCGGATGTCACCGCGATGATCTTGTCGTTCGGCTGGAGCTGCTTGCTGAGATCGGCCGGGCCGCCGGGGATGATCTCCTTGACCACGCACTGATCGTCCTCGAGTCCCAGCAACGCGCCAATGCCGACGAGGGAGAGTCTCATCTGGATGCTGAAATCCTCGAAGGTCTCGGGCGAAAAATAGGTGGAGTGGGGGTCGTAGAGATTGGCCAGGGAGGTGAGAAACCATTCCGCGACATCATCCGTCTCGGTGTCGGCGAGATTCTTAAGCAGGCGCGCATAGCGGCGATGGACGTTCTGCTTGGCTTCGGCGATGGTCTTCTTGTCAAGGAGGTCCTGCAGCAGCTCGAACTTGAGGCGGCGGCGCCAGAGGTCGTCGGCCTCGGCCTGGGTGGCGGGCCAGGCGGCTTTTGAGCGGTCAAGCAGGTAGGTCCCGTGGGCCGTGAAATCGAAATCCTTCTTGAGCTCGTCGAAGACCCAGTTGATGCGGCTGTCGACGCGCTTCTCGTACTGAACGTAGATGTCGAACGCCGCGTCGAGGCGGCCCAGCGTCCGCAGATTGTAATAGAGCGCGTTGGCGTAGCGCCGGGTGAAGGCTTCCTGGTCGGTGGCGAGGAAGAAGAGCCGCTGGCCGTCAAGGTCGGCCATGTAATCGTGGATGAGGTTCTGGCCCAGTTCGGACTTCGGCCGGCGGTTGACCGCTTCGTGATTGAAATGAACCTGCTCGAGCAATTCCACCATGGTGCTCACCTCGGTGGCGAGCGAGCGCGACGTCTCAAAATTGCGCTCCGGCAGGGCCTGACCGGTGGTGAGGACGGCCAGGAAAACGACGGCGGCTGCCGTCGGGCGGCGCAACCATGGCAGGAAGGTGAGGGAGGACAGCATCAGCTTTATGAGAAAGACAGGCGCGTGAAAAGTTTCACGACGTGGCGCCCGCCCAAACGATACATAAGAAAGCACAAAGCGGGGTGGCTTCAAGACTGTTACACTTAATTAACCCCGGACGGCAGCAGAGATAGCACCATCCGGCGGGTTTCCGCGAGCCGGCGGCAGTGTTCGGCCCAGAATGACGCCTCATCGGCGAAACCGAGCCAGCGGGCGAGGAGGGCGCGCTCTTCGGCGGTGGCGGCGAGGACGCTGACCGCCTTGTTGGCGTCGCCCCGGAGCAGGATTTCGATGCGCTTGAGGAAGTTGTAACTGGCCAGGAGCCGTCCGGCATCCCCGGCCGGGATGAGGTTGGCGGCCGCCAGGGCGCGCAAGCCCCGGCGGGTACCGGGCTGGCGGAGCGCCGGGAGCGCAGGCCCGTGGCGGAGCTGGAGCAGCTGCACCAGAAACTCGAAATCCACGAGGCCGCCGGCGCCGGTTTTGAAGGCGCGCTCGGGCGGCTGCACCGCATCGCGTTCGCGCTCGATCCGGCCGCGCATGGCCCACATGGCCGCGGCCTCAGCCTCGGACAGGGGGACGCGGTAAAGCAGGTCGGTCACGAACGCGGCGAAGTCCGCCGCCAGCTCCTTCGCCCCGGTCACGATTCGCGCCCGGGTGAGCAGCTGGCGTTCCCAAGGTTGCCCCGAGCCCCCCGCATGGTAGGCGCGCAGCACGGCTGGCGTGGTGACGAGCGGCCCGGCATCGCCGTGGGGCCGCAGACGCAGGTCGATGTCAAAGATCGAGCCGAGCGGCCCGCCATGCCGCAGCAACTTCTGCAGCTCGCGCACGACCGGGTCCGCGGCGGCCGCGTCGGTCTCCCGCGCGACGAAGAGAAGGTCGAGATCGGACCCGAAGGTCAGTTCGGCTCCGCCATATTTGCCCAGTGCGACCAGCAGCAGCTTTTGTCGCGGGTCGCACCGTCCCAGCACGTGCGTCAGCACGGCATCGGTCAGCCGCGAGAGGCTGGCCTCCACCTCCTCAATGTTCAGGAATCCCAGGAGCTCCCCGATGGCGTAGCGCACCTGCTCGGCCTTCACGTACAACCACAGCCAGTCGGCGTAGGCCGCGCCGGCGGGCCCGGAGGCGAGTTCCCCGGCCAGCGCCGCGGCGTCCTTGTGCTGGCGGAGCACTTCCGGACGCAGGACCTCCTCGGCGATCTCGGGATGCGCCGCCAGCAGCTCATAGGTGAAGGTGCTCCGGTCGAACAGCAGCGCCAGCACGCGGAAGAACTGCGGGTTGGCGGCGCAGCCATTGAAGAACTGCTGGCGGGTGCCATAGCGCTCGGCGAAACGCGCGATCCGGCGGAGCGTCGGCACGGGCTGCGCGAGCTTCGGCATGGTATCATCGAAGGTGTCGGAAAGGTGCTGGAAACGAACGATGAGTTCGCGGTTCACCGGATGCCCATGATCACCGCACACAAAAAGGCGCAGTTCATCCGCCGCGCCGGCAATCGGGCCGAGCCAGCGGCCCAGCTGCTCGGCCACCGCCGGAGGCGTGCGCGGAGAGGTGAAGAATTCCCACCAGTCCTGAAACACGCTGTCGCCGGTCTCGCCGCGAAACAGCCCTTCGTAGATGCGCCGCACCCGCGCGCGCACGGCCTCGAGCTGGCGGTGGAATTCTTCGACGGACGCAAACCCCAGGGTGCGCGCGATGGCGGCCTCCTCGGCGGCGTCGGCGGGCAATGCGTGCGTCTGGTGTTCCTCGCGCATCTGGATCGCATGCTCGACGCGGCGCAGAAACCAGTACGCTTCCTCCAGAAACCTGGCCTCCTCCACCCGCATCAGCCCGTAGCGCACGAGCTGGTCCAGCGCCGCGGTGGTCGCGTGCGTCTGCAGAAAGGGATAGCGCCCGGCATGGAGCAGCTGGAACGCCTGGGCGATGAATTCGATCTCCCGAATCCCGCCGTGGCCCGATTTCACGTCGCGCGTGAGCGTCTGGGTGCCGACCACCTCCTGCTCGGTGCGGGTTTTCATCGCCGCGACCTCGGCCAGCAGCGACGGCGGCGGATGGCGCGGATAGCGGAACGCATGCAGGTTTTCGAGGAGTTCCGCCCCGAGCGCGAGGTCGCCGGCGACGGGCCGCGCCTTGATGAGCGCCATGCGTTCCCACGTCTGACCGGCGGCGGCGTAGTAGTGCTCGAGGCCGGCGAGCGAGCGGACCAGCGGGCCGTAGGTGCCCTCCGGCCGCAGGCGCACATCGACGCGAAACAGGAAACCATCGGCGGTCTGAGCCTGCAACAGACTGGTGATGGTCTCGGCCACCTTGGTGAAGAACTCGACGTTCGAAAACGCGCCCGCCTGTCCGTCCTTCCGGCAGCAGCCTTCGCCTTCGTAGAAATAGATCAGGTCGATGTCGGAGGAGAAGTTGAGTTCCTGACCGCCGAGCTTGCCGAGGCCCAGCACGCAGAAACGGGCGGGTGTGCCGTGATCCTCATCCCACGGCTCGCCGTAGCGGCGGGTCCACTGCCGAAAGGCGAGGAGGAGACACTCGCGCAGGCAGAATTCGCCCAACCGCGTGAGTTCCTCGACGGTCGTGGCGGGCGCCGCGAGGCCGTTCACGTCGCGGTAGGCGCTGCGCAGGGTCATCTTGCGCCGCCAGCGGCGCAGCGCACTCAAATACGCTTCGTCATTGGCGGCGGTTTCCCCGGAGGCCGTGGAAAACGTGCGCCACTCGTCCACCAGCGCCTGGTAGCGAAAGTTGGCGTCGCGGTTCTGCGGCTGCTCCAACCAGAGGCAATACTCGGGATGCCGTCGCAGGAGGCGCGCGTAGAGGGGGCTGGCGTCGGCCAGGCGTTCGAGGCGCGCCCACGCCTCGGGAGGAAGAGCGCTGGTATCCCACGTCGGATGCTCCTGGCGCACCAGTTCGCAAAAACCTCCGAGTGGTGCCGGACCGGATGACGCGTTCACAGCGGGATATTCAGCGGCGGCTGAGGAGGTCGCGCGCCTCGTCGAGCAGGCGCTTCTCCTCGTCGGTCAGCGCGCCGAAGCCTTCGCTGTTGATCTTGTCCAGAATGCGATCCACCTCGGCGCGCAGGTCGTCGCGACTGCTGATGTTCACCTGGAAGCGCGAGGCGGTGGCGGGCTTCTTCCGGCGGCGCAGCCAGCGGGGCAGCGCGAGGCCGGAGGCGGCGAGCTCTCCGAACGGGTCGACGCGGCCGGCTGCCCGGAAGTACCCATAGGCGGTGAGCATGGTGGCGAGATTCGCAATGTGCCCGTCCCAAAACGGCGCGCGCTGGCCCATCATCTCATAGAACAGGAAGCCGATGAGGTTCAGCGCCACCCAAAACCAGCAGAAGAACTTCGGCTTCATCGTCACGGGGATGATGAAGAAGGCGAGGAAGGTCATTTGCTCGTTGGCGTGGTAGCAGCAATACAGCGCGAAGATGCCTGACAGCGTGGCCATGGGCCCAAGGAGCACCCAATCGACCCGCAGCGCATAGGCGGCGCACCACGCCAGCGCGCCGACCACGGTGAGTCCCGCATAGAGCCAAACAAACCGCTTCGGGCCGACCAGATCCCGCACCGCCCCACCGAAGAAATACAGGCCGAGGAGGTTGAAGATGAGGACGAACACTCCGCCCGACACGCCGGCAGTATCCTGCAGGAAGTTATAGCTGAGGAGCGTCCACAGTTTCTGCCCGTGCAGCACGGCGCCGGCGGAAAGCCGGAGCCAGCCGTAGTGTGCGTCCTGTTCGAACCATCGCTCCACGACCAACTGCAGCAGGTAGAGCGCGGTGAAGATGATCATGAGCCATTTCACCGGATCGAACGGGGCTTCGCCTTCGACTTCCCGCATGTAATGCCTAGCGGAGAGCATTCCGGTGAAAATTAGGAGGACATGCCGGCAAACTCAAGTCCCCCGCGCATCCCGCCCGGATACGAAAATCGCGTATCTCGCAGCGGCAACGTTGCATATCGCCCGGGCGGGTAAGGGTCCGGGGGGATACCCTTGACAGTGTTCCGCATTCGTTTTTGTTCGCCGTTCATCATGGCGAACAAAGCAGACAAGTGGGAAACGAATGTGCCAGGCAAGTACTACGTCGACAAGCAGTGCATTGATTGCGACCTCTGCCGCGAGACGGCCCCGGCTTTCTTCACCCGCTCCGAAGAGGGCGGCTACTCCTTTGTGAGCAAACAGCCGACCTCGGAGGAGGATATTGCGGCATGCATGGAGGCGCTGGAGGGCTGTCCGGTCGAGGCGATTGGCAACGACGGTGACGCGTAAGTTCCGTCGAATGACCCGCTTTGGTGGCGGGTGACGTAGAGTCGTTCCGAGGCCAAAGAAGATCTCCTGGCGGAGATGCAGCGCATAGTTGTTAATAAGACATCAGTTCTTGGTTAACTTATCCTTGTCCTACGGCGTCGGGGGACCTATCGATGGGGTTTCATTTGCCCATGAAGGTGAGATTTGGCGCCTCCGTTTTTTTCGTCGTCGCCGCGGCAATAGTCGCGCAGGTCATGGCGGAGCCGCCCCTCACGTTGCCGGAGTACACGGTGTACTCGGCGCGGGTGGCCTTGCAGGAGCCAGCCGGCACATTCGCGATGCCAGTCACCGCGCTGCGCTATGAGCCGTTGGCCGACGTGCAGGCCCGCAATCTGGCCGAGGGCCAGGCCGACGTCGCCATCCGCGGCGGCATCTTTGAGAATACCGGGTTTCGCATTGGCGGGGCGGCGCTTTACGATCCACAGACCGGGCATTATTTCGCGGAAATTCCCGTGGCGCCCGCCATGCTCTCCGCCCCGCACATCCTGACCGGAGTCGACAACGGGCTGGGCGGTTTCAATGCGAATGTTGGCACCGTTGCCTATGAGTGGCAGCGCATCCGCGCCCGCGGCGAACTCGCGGCCACGGCCGGCCAGTACGATTCCTACCGACTCAGCCTCTACGAAGGGGTGGTGGATGATTCGCCCGTGGCCGGCTGCACCCTGGCCTCCGACGCCGAGGTGTCGCGGTCCGTCTCGGATGGTTCCGTGCCGTACGGTGACCATCGATTCCAGCGCTATAACGTGCGCCTGCAACTCACCGACGCCACCTCGCAGACGGATCTTTTCTACGGCTACCAGTCAAAATTCTTCGGCTGGCCCAACCTGTACACGCCGTTCGGGTCGGACGAAACCGAGAACCTCGAGACCGTGCTGGTGGCGCTCAACCACCGGGTACGATGGAGCGCGGGTGAATGGCTTGAAGCCGGTGTTTTTTGGCGGCGCAACAAGGACGACTACGCCTTCAATCGCTTTGCACCCCTCGGGCCGATGCATCCGTTCCAGCATACGACATGGACGAACGGCGCGACATTCTTC
>JBGOXZ010000051.1:0-11425 GCA_041479395.1 Opitutaceae bacterium | reverse complement strand
TGCTGGCGCGCTGGGCCCACGACTATCCCCAGCACAGCACCGGCCGCGGCCTCAACGTGATGCCGCTGCACAAGGCGGTCATGGACAGCACCGGCCGGTTCATGACGTGGCTGCTGTTCGGCGTCGGCGGTGTCGTCCTGTTGATCGCCTGCTTCAACATCGCCAACCTCCAGCTCGCCCGCGCCGCCGCCAACACCCGCGATCTCGCGATTCGCTCCGCGCTCGGCGCGTCCCGTGCCAGCCTGATTCTCCATCAGCTCACCGAATCCATGGTCCTCGCGGTAGGCGGTGGCATTCTCGGTGTGATTGTCGCCGCGTGGACCAATGCGTTGATCGGCCGGGCCGTCATCCTCGGTGACGGCGTCAATCTGTCTCTGCCGATGAACGGCCCGATTCTCGTGGCGACGTTTCTGGTTTCCCTGCTCAGCGGCCTGCTGGTCGGCCTGGTTCCCGCCTGGCTTGCCTCGCGCGGCGACATGGTCAACACGCTGAAACAGCAGGCGCGCGGGTCCACCTCCAGCCGCGGGACACACCATCTCCGCCACAGCCTGATTGTCGCGGAGGTGGCGATGGCGCTCGCGTTGCTCGCCACCGCCGGCGTGATGATCCGCGGGCTGGGTGCGCTGCTGTACAGAGACAAGGGATGGGACACGTTCCGCGTGCTGGCGGCCAACATCCATCTGCCGGAACAGTCCACCTACAATACCGAGGACAAGCGGCGCATTGCGATCGACAAGCTCGCGCGCCGGCTGGCCCAGATTCCGCACGCCGAGCACACCGGCATCTGCACGACCGCACCCCTTTTTGGCTATTCCAAGACGTTGCCGATCCAGGTGCAGGGCCAGACCTCCGATGATCCCGCGAAGCAACCCACCGCCGGCTACACGATGGTTGCGTCGGACTACTTCGCGACCCTGGGCATCCCGTTGCGCGAAGGCCGTCTGTTTTCGCCCGAGCTGAAGGCGGGCGATCCTCCGGTGGTCATCATCAACGAGACCATGGCGCGGCATTTCTGGCCGAACGAAAGCGCCATCGGCAAGCGCATCGGCGATCGCCAGGGCGACGAGGTCGTCTGGCGCGAGGTGATCGGCGTCGTGCGCGACATCCAGTTCGCGCTGAACATCGCCAACCCCAACACGATGTTCCAAGTCTACAAGCCGATGGTGCACGAACCGTGGGGATACATGTTCCTCGTCGTGCGGGGACCAATGCCGGCGACCTTCAAGAACGACGTGCGCCGCGCGGTCGCCGACATCGATCCCGACGTCGCGGTGCAGGAAATGTACACGATTCCCGAGGCGGCCGACCGTTTCGGACACAACATCGTGGTCGTCAACAACACGCTTGGCGGATTCGCCCTGCTGGGCCTCCTGCTCGCCGCGATCGGCCTCTATGGCGTGATCTCCAACCTCGTCGCGCAGCGCACGAACGAGTTCGGCATTCGCCTCGCGTTGGGCGCTAAGCCGCGCGACGTGCTCGGACTCGTGCTCCGCCGGGGTGTGCTGCTCACCGTCATCGGCCTTGCACTCGGCAGCCTGCTCGCCTTCCTGCTCAACCTGGCCTTGCAGGCGTCGATGCCGCGCATGGCGGGCCTGGATCCGGTCACGATCGCACTCGTGGCGCTCGTGCTGCTCGGCGTCGCGCTCTTCGCCTGCTGGGTGCCGGCCCGCCGAGCGACCCGGATCAATCCGCTCGAGGCGCTGCGCGCGGAGTAGCGCCTGCGGCGCGGGTAAAGTTCAAAGTGTAACGCCCAAGCCCAAGCCCTCACTCCCTTACTCGTTACACCCTAAACGTTACACCCTTCCCCCATGCTTTCCGATCTCCGTTTCGCCCTCCGCCAGCTCGTCAAGTTCCCCGGCTTCACGTTCGTGGCGGTGCTCACGCTCGCCTTCGGCATCGGCGTCAACACGCAGATTTTCTCGATGGTCAACGTCTTTTTCCTGCAGCCGCTGCCGTTCAAGGACGCCGACCGGCTCGTGCTCGTGCTCATGCGCAGCGACGTCTTTAACATGCCGCATGGCTTGTCGTTTCCCGACTTCAAGGATCTCCGCCAGCAGGCCAAATCCCTCACCGACCTGATTGCCTATATGCCCAGTCCCGTTCACGTCAGCGTCGCCGGCCAGGCGGCGGACCGGACATGGATGGAAGTCGTCACGCCGAACGGATTTGCCGCACTCGGCGTCCCGGCAGCACTGGGACGAACCCTGCTGCCGGCGGATGGCGAGAACGCCGGAACCGAACCGGTGGCCGTGCTGAGTTTCGATTACTGGAAGAATCGTTTCGGCGGCGATCCCGGGATCGTGGGCCGGACGATCATCCTCAACGACCAGCCGTTCACCATCGTGGGCGTCGCGCCGGAGGGCTTCCACGGCTTCTCTTGGGCGATGGCGATGAAGGTTTTTGTCCCCACCGGCGCGGGAAGCCGGCTGCTCGCTGGCGGCGACCAGTTGCTTGAAAAACGGTGGGAGCAGAACTGGCGCATCCTGGGCAGGCTGAAACCCGGCGTCGCCCTGTCCGCCGCCCGTGCTGAAACCGAGGTCATCGGTCGCAAACTGGTTCAGGATTATCCCAACGATCACAAGGGGGCGCGCTTCATGGTCATCCCGGAAACGCGGGCCCGCCCCGACCCGATTTTCGCGGACTTCACGCCGGTTTTCGTCGCGGTCTTCACCGGCATGGTCGGCCTCGTCCTGTTCATCGCCTGTGCCAACGTCGCGAACCTGATGATGGCGCGGGTTATCACGCGGCAGCGGGAGATGGTCATGCGCAGCGTGCTCGGCGCCAGCCGGTGGCGGCTGATCAGGCAACTGCTCGTGGAGAGCGTTCTGTTTGCGGCGATCGCCGGCGTGCTGGGGTACCTGATCTCCGATTGGATGGGCACGGCCATCAACCGGTTGGTGCCGCCTCCCACCGACATTCCAGTCGTCACGGAATTTCCTCCCGGCTGGCGCATCTATCTCTTCACCGTCGTCATTTCGCTCGTGACCGGTCTGGCGACCGGCTTGGTGCCGGCGTTGCGGGCCTCACGCGTCGACCTGAACGAGGGGTTGAAAGAGAACGGCGGCGGCCGCGCATCGGAGGGCAGACACTGGTTCCGCAACATGCTCGTCGTCGGACAAGTCACCCTGTCGCTGGTGGTGCTGATCTGCACCGGCATGTTTCTGCACAGCCTGCAGCGGGCGCGCGGCCTCAACCTGGGCTTCCGCGCGGACCATCTCCTCACCCTCTCGGTGGATCTTGGCCTGCAGGGCTACAGCAAGGAACGCGGAACGGTCTTTTGCCGTGAACTCCTCGATCAGATCCGGGCTCTGCCCGGGGTCGAGGGTGCCGGACTGACGCGCCAAGTGCCTTTCGGCTACAACATCCAAATCAGCGAGGTTTACCCTGAAAACCCGCCGCCGCAGCTCAAGGACGGCACCGCCACCATCTCCCGGGCCAGCGTCGATCCCGGCTACCTGCCGGTGATCGGCACGCCCCTCCTGCGTGGACGTCAACTGGCCCCGACGGACACCGAGTCGACCCCGCGCGTCGCGATCATCAACGAAACGATGGCGAATCTCTGCTGGCCCGGGCAGGACGCGCTCGGCCAGCGCTTCCATCTGTGGCGGAACGGACCACTGATCGAAGTGGTGGGAATTGCGGTCACGGGTAAATATGTCATGATTTCGGAGCAACCACGGCCCTTTGCCTACCTCCCGCTGACGCAGGATTACGGGGCCCCGGTCACCCTGGTGGTGCGCACGACCGCCGCACCGGCGGGCCTGATGAACGCGGTGCGGGCAGCGGTGGCGGCCCTCGATCCGCATCTGCCGGCTTATAACGCGCACACGATGGACGAGCACCTGCGTTCCAGCGTGTTCGCGCTGTATCCGCTGCGCATGGGGGCGCTCCTTGCCGGCACCCAGGGCGCGATCGGACTGCTGCTGGCGGTGATGGGCCTGTATGCCGTGGTCTCGTTCAGCGTGACCCAGCGCACCCAGGAGATCGGCATCCGCATGGCTTTGGGAGCGGACCGCCGCGAGGTGCTGCGGCTGGTGTTGCGCGAAGGCATGCGCCTGACGCTGGTCGGTCTTGGCACCGGCTTGGTGATCGCGCTTGGGGTCGGGTTCGTCCTCTCGCGTGTCCTTTATGGCATCAGCCCGGCGGATCCTCCCGTGTTCATCGGCATCACCGCGCTGCTCGTTGCGACGACGCTCGGCGCCTGTTACTGGCCGGCGCGGCGAGCCATGCGCCTGGATCCGGCCGTGGCGCTCCGGCGGGAATGAACGCCGCTCCCAGCCTCAACCCTCGACCTTCGACTTCCCTGACCCATGCTCTCCGACCTCCGCTTTGCCGTTCGCACCCTGGCCAAGTCGCCCGGCTTCACCGCCGTGGCCGTGCTCACGCTCGCCCTCGGCATCGGCATGAGCACCTCCTCGTTCAGCATTACGAACACGATGCTGCTGCGCACGCTGCCCTATCCGGAGGGCGGCCGGCTCATGCGCATCTTCCGCACTTCGCCGCAGTCGCAGACTCTGGCGCATGCTCCCGCCAACTTTCTCGACCTCACGGCCGGCAGCACCTCGTTCACCGACATGGCGGCCTTCTGGATCGACACCAGCAGCCTGGCCGAACCCGGCCAGCCGGCCCAGCAGGTGTTCTGCCTTTACGCCTCGCCTGACTTTTTTCCCACCCTCGAAGTGCAGCCGGCGTTGGGCCGCGGTTTCCGCCCCGAAGAAGATCAACCGGGAAAAGGCCAGGTCGTCATCCTCTGCCACAAGGCGTGGGTCCGCCGGTTTGGCGGCGACCCGGCGGCGCTCGGCCGCACCGTGCGCCTGAACGGCGAGAACCTCACCGTCATCGGCGTCCTCCCGCCGGACTTCGATGCGCCGCTGGTGTGGGGTCCAGTGGAATTCGTCCGCCCGGTGTCGATTGAGCCGCCGCACCGCACCAACCGGAGCGACAGCTGGTACAACGCCGTCGCCCGACTCAAACCCGGCGTCAGCCTCCGGCAGGCCCAAGCTGAGCTCACGCTGCTGGCTGCCCGGCTCGATCGGGAGTACCCGAAGGAAAACCGCACCGATGGTCTCAGCGTGGTCGATCTCCCCTCCTCCAACCTGGGCGACGTCAATCGCAGCATCCTCTGGATGATCACGGGGCTCGCCCTGCTGGTGTTGCTCATCGCCTGCGCCAATCTCGCCAGCCTGCAATTCGCCCGGGCCTTCGGCCTCCATCGCGACTTCGCAATCCGCTCTGCCCTCGGGGCCGGCCGAATCGATCTGATGACCCCGCTCCTGGCTGAAAGCCTGGTGCTGGCGGCGGCAGGCGGCGCTTTCGGCCTGTTGCTGGCGGGATGGATGAACGACCTGATCGGCCGCAATCTGCTCATCAACAACGAGCCGGGCTTCGCGATTCCGATCGACGGGCATGTGCTCCTCTTCGCGGTCGTGGCCTCGGTCGCCACCGGGGTCACGTTCGGCCTGGCACCCGCCTGGCTGGCCTCCCGCGCCCCGGCCAGCGACGCGCTCAAAGAAGGGGCGCGCGGCTCCACCGGAGGACGCTCCCCGCAGCGCATCAAGTCCGCCCTGATCGTGGGCGAACTGGCCCTCGCCATGGTGCTCGTCAGCGTGGCCGCGGCCTTCAGCGTCGGCTCGAAGCGAATTCTGGACCGCAATCTGGGCTGGCAGCCCGACGGCCTCTACTGCGGCGGCCTGATGCTGCCCTACAATCGCTACGGCGACGATCAGCACCGCCGCGACTTCTACCGCGGCTTGCTCGACCGACTCAGCACCTTGCCCGGGGTCGAGAAGGCCGTCATCGCCACCAGCTTCCCGATCTTCAATTACTTCACCCGGTACAATCTGGTGGCGGAGGGCCAGCCGCCGGTCACCCGGGGGCAGGAGCCGCTGGGCCTGGAGAGCTCTGTAAGTCCGGAGTTTTTTGCCGCGCTGCACATTCCGCTGAAAGAGGGCCGCCTGTTCACTTCCAGCCTCCGCGCCGAGGACCCTCCGGTGGTCGTCATCAACGAGGCTCTCGCCCGGCGCTTCTGGCCCGGCGAAAGCGCCGTGGGCAAACGCCTGCGACTGGCCGAGAACGAGCAGTGGTTTGAGGTCATCGGCGTGGTCGGCGACGTCCACATGGCCGTCAACCTGGGCACGCCCGATTCCCAATTGCAGCTTTACCGTCCCCTCGTGCAGGCGCCCAACGCCTACTTCAGCATCGCCCTGCGCACCGCCGTGCCACCGGAAACCCTGGTCGCCGCCGTTGGCCGCGCGGTCGCCGCGCTCGACGCCGATCTGCCGGTGCAGCAGCCCGGCTCCCTGCGCCAGACGATCGAAACCAGCATGGCGAATATGAACATCATCATCGCCAACCTCGCCACGTTTGCCCTCATGGGCCTGCTGATTGCCAGCATCGGCATCTACGGCGTCATTTCCTACCTCACCGCCCAGCGCACCCGGGAAATCGGCGTGCGCATTGCCCTGGGCGCGCAGTACCGCGATGTCGTTGGCATGATTCTCCGCCAGGGCGGCCGCTTGCTCGTCATCGGCGCAGCTCTGGGCCTGTTCGGAGCCTACATCGTTGATACCCTGCTCCAGCGGGCCATGCCGGAGCTGCCCATGCCCGGCCCTTGGCTGCTGGCGGCGGTGCTGTTGTTGCTGGCCACGATCACGCTCATCGCCTGCTACCTCCCCGCCCGCCGCGCCGCCCGCATCGACCCGGTCATTGCGCTCCGCGCGGAGTAACCGTACCGCGAAACGCCGACCGCCAACTTCCTCCCGCCGCATCGCCGCCGTCTTCCTGATTCTGACATCTAACTTCCGCCTTCTGCCTTTCCCATGCTCTCCGACCTCCGCTTCGCCCTGCGTACCCTCGGCAAATCGCCCGGCTTCTCCGCCGTCGCGATCGCGACGCTCGCCCTCGCGATCGGTGTCAACTCGGCCATCTTCTCGATCGTCAACTGCATCATGTTGCGTCCGGTGGTGCCGCTGCAGCCGGAGCAGGTGGTCAACATCTTCACGGCCCGCAAGGAGGCCAACCGCGACTACCGCCAGTTCTCCTGCGCCGAGTTCAACGCGCTGCGGGAGTCCAACCCCGTCTTCGCGGACGTTGCCGCCCTGAGCTTTACGCTGACCGGCGTCGGGCGCGATGACGCCATGCGCCGTAGTTGCGTGTTTTTCAGCTCGGACAACATCTTCGCGCTGCTCGGGGTCAAACCCGCCGCCGGCCGTTTCTACAATGCCGCCGAGGCCCGCCCCAACGCCAACATCCCGGTGACCGTGGCGAACTACGCGCTGTGGCAGCGCATGGGCGGACGCCCCGACTTCATCGGCAGCACCCTGCAGGTGAACGGTCAGCCTTTCACTGTGATCGGGGTGACGCCCCGCGGATTCAGCGGCGTGAATGCCGTGCTGGCTCCCGATCTGTGGCTCCCGCTGGGCGTCTATGGGCGGTTCACCAACCCGTTCAACGATACCGCGCGATCCACCGACCTGGCGGGCGCGACCACCTACGCGCTCAACCTCCTAGGACGGCTCCAGCCGGGCGTCGACCTCAAGTCCGCCGAGTCCATGCTGCCCGTCCTGGAAAAACGCCTCGCCGCCGTCCAGCCACCGGACGTGGCAACCGCCGGTGCGCGCGAACTGCAAATCCAGGCGCCCTCGCGATTCAGCATCAGCACGAGCCCCGCCAGCGATGGCCCCGTCAACGTGCTCGCCGCGTTGCTGCTCGGCATGGCCGCGGTCGTGCTGCTGATCGCCTGCCTCAACCTCGCGAACATGCTGCTCGCGCGCGGCACGGCCCGCCGCCGGGAATTCGCCATCCGGCTTTCCCTCGGGGCGCCGCGCTGGCGCGTCGTCCGCCAACTGGTCGTCGAGGGCCTGGTGCTGGCCTTGGCCGGCGGCGGGATCGGCCTGCTCATCGCCCAATGGAGCAACGACCTGCTGGCGCAATCGCTGAACAGTCTGTTCCGCGCGATGAATTTCTCGCTGGCGATCGAACTGCGACCGGATGCCACCGTGCTCGGCGTCACGCTGCTTTTCTGCCTCGCGGCCACCCTCGTCTTCAGTCTCGGGCCCGCGTTAAAATCGGTGCGGGCCGACGTGGTCCACGATCTCAAGCAACAGGCGGGCGAACCGGCGATGACCGGCCGATGGAACCGGTTCTTCTCCGCCCGGCACTGCCTGGTCATGGCCCAGATCTCCCTCTCGCTGGTGCTGCTGTTCACCGGCGGTCTGTTCCTGCGCGGCGCCCTCAACGCGGCGGCCCTCGATCTGGGTTTCGACACCGCCGGCGGCATCGTCGCCGAGATCGATTACTCGATGACCCACACGGGCGAGGCGGCAGCCCGGCAGAAAATGCAGACCCTCCTGGCCCGCGTCCGGGAACTTCCCGGCGTACGGCGGGCCGCCCTGGCCAGCCTCCTGCCCTATTCGAACATCACCACCATGCACCGGATCATGCCGGCCGAGACCGCGGCCGTCACCGATCCCAAGGCGCCGCAGCCGGGATTCGACGGACTCTTCTCCGCCGTCACGCCCGATTTCTTCGACGCCATCGGGGTGCGCCTGCTCCGTGGCCGGACCTTCACCGCCACGGAGGCGGAGAACCGCGAGGCCCCGCCGGTCGTGATCCTGGACGAGCAGATGGCGAAGTCGCTCTTTCCCCAAGGCGAGGCGCTGGGCCGCCGCATCCGGTACACCCGGCCGCCCGTCGAAGGGGCGCCGGTGGAGATGGAGGTGGTCGGCGTCGTGGCGACGCACCGCCAGCAACCGGGCACCGAGGAGCCCGACCGCCGGATCTACGTGCCGCTCGCCCAGGCCTACAGCGCGAACGTGTTCCTGAACGTGCGCCTCGCGACGGACGACCCGCGGGCCGCGGCCGCGACGATCGGCACGCTCCGCCGGGAACTGCGGGCCGTCGATCCCGACCTGCCGCTCCTGCGCCTGCAGCCGTTTTCCCGATTCGTCGACAGCAACCTCAACCTGTGGGTGGTCAAGCTGGGCGCCGTCATGTTCGGCGCGTTCGGCGGGATCGCGCTGCTGCTCGCCATCGTCGGCGTGTACGGCGTCAAGGCCTATGCCGTGGAACGCCGCACCCGGGAGATCGGCATCCGCATGGCGCTGGGAGCGATGCCCGGGGACGTATTCTCGCTCATTATGAAGCAGGGTGTGCTGCAGACCGCAGTGGCGATGGTCGCGGGCATCGGCCTTTCGCTCCTTTCCGGCCGGGCGCTCGCGAACATGCTCTTCAACGTCAGTCCGGCCGATCCGCTCGTGCTCAGCGCGGCGATCGCCATTCTCGCCGCCGCCGCGCTGCTTGCCTGCTACCTGCCCTCCCGTCGGGCAACGAAGGTCAACCCGATGGTGGCGTTGCGCGCGGAATGAGCCGTAAGCAATAAGCTTTAAGCTCTAAGCTCCCAATATACCCGTCATCCACGTCTGAAGCTTACCGCTTATCGCTTAAAACTTAGAGCTGTTCTCCCCATGCTCTCCGACCTCCGCTTCGCCCTGCGCTCGTTCGCCAAGTCGCCTGGCTTCACCGCCGTGGCCCTCCTCACGCTCGCGCTCGGCATCGGCGCCTGCACCGCCATCTTCTCCGTCGTCTACGGCGTATTGCTGCGCCCGTTGCCTTACCCGGAGCAGGATCGTCTCGTCACCCTGAGCGAATGGTCCGAACAGGTGCCCGGCATGTCGATCAGCTACCCCAACTTTCTCGACTGGCGGGCGCGGCAGAAGTGTTTCACGGCGATCGGCGTGTCCCGGAGACAGTCGTTCAACTATGTTGGGGCGAGCGAAACCGAGCGCGTGATCGGAGCGATGGCCAGCCACGACCTTCTCGCCGCCCTCGGGGTGCCGGCCCTGCGAGGACGGTTGTTCAGTAAGGATGACGACAAGGCCGGCGCCGAGCGCACTGTCGTGATAGGCGAGAGTTACTGGAAACGCAGTTTCGGCGGACGCGACTCGGTCGTCGGCGAAAAGATCCAGCTCAGTAGCGATTTCTACACCATCATCGGCGTGTCGCCCGATCCGATTCAGTTTCCGGGCGGCTCCACCGATTTGTGGGTGCCGCTCGGCCTCTGGAGCGACCAGTATCGCAACCGCTGGGATCATCCCGGACTCTACGCCGTCGCACGGCTGAAGTCGGATGTGACATTCGAGAGTGCCGAGACCGAGATGCGAACCATCGCGGGGCAACTCGCGAAGGAATATCCGGCGACCAACACCGGGATCTCGGTGTCGCTGCAGACGTTCAACGATCGCGTGTTCGGCTCGGTCCGTCCGGCGTTGTGCGTGCTGCTCGGTGCCGCGGTCTTCGTGCTCCTCATCGCCTGCGCCCATGTCGCCAATCTCCAGCTCGCCCGGGCCCAAGCCCGGACCCGCGAGTTCGCCATCCGGGCCGCCCTCGGCGCCGGCCGCGGTCGGGTGGTGCGCCAGCTCCTGGTCGAGAGTCTGTTGCTCGGTTTGCTCGGTTGCGTTGCCGGCCTCGTGCTCGGCAGTTGGGCCATCGATGCCCTGCGCGCAGGATTGCCCACAAACATTCCCCGCCTGCAGGAGATCGCCCTCAACGGCTGGGTCTTGTCCTTTGCCGTCGGCGCCAGCGTGCTGACCAGCCTCGTCTTCGGTCTGGTGCCGGCGAGTCATGCCGCCAGGCAGGACCTGCGCGCCGCCCTCGCCCAAGGCACCCGCACCGGCGGTGCCGCCTCCGGCCGCCGCTGGCGGGCCGCCCTCATTGTCGGCGAGTTTGCCCTCACCTGCCTGTTGCTCGTCGGCACCGGCCTCATGCTGCGCACCCTGGCCAATCTCTACCAAGCCGATCCCGGCTTCTCTACGGATCGCATCCTGACGTTCGACCTCGAACTGCCCGGCCCCGCCTACCGGCAACCGGCCCAGCGGTTGCCGCTCCTCGCGCGCGCGCTGGAGCGCCTCGCAGCGGTGCCCGGCGTGAAGCACGTCGCCTTCGTCAATCCGCTCCCGCTGCGCGGGGGCAACCAAAGCACCTACTATGTCGAGGGCACGACGGTGCCCGGCCCCGGCCAGGCGCCGTCGACCGAGCGCATCCAGGTCAACGGCGACTACTTCGCCACGCTCGGCATCCCCTTGATCGCCGGTCGCACGTTTGGCGCGCCGGACGTGGAGTCGTCGCCGCGGGTGGCGATTGTGGACACGCTGTTCGTCGAGAAATATTTCCACGGACAAGATCCTCTCGGCAAGCGCTTCGCCTATGGCGTCAGACCGCCCGCCACGGAATCGAACTGGATGCAGATCGTCGGCGTCGTCGGCCATATCCAAAATTACGGGCTGCGCGAAGCGACGCGCGAGCAGACCTACGTGGCGTTTGCGCAGAACGTGCCGACGGGCGGGACGTTTACCGTGCGCAGCGAGCGCGATCCGGCGGCGCTCGTTCCCACCCTGCGCGCCGCCATGCGCGAGGTGGCCGGCGATCT
>JBGOXZ010000050.1:0-11539 GCA_041479395.1 Opitutaceae bacterium | reverse complement strand
GGCACGCCTTTTTCTTTTCAGCGAAACGCGCTCCCGCACTCCCTCGGGCCGGCGGGGGTCAGGAGGCCGCGGTTTGGTCTGTCATTGAGGGACACACAGTAGGATGCCGCGGCTGGTGGCGGTACGGTCTGTCATGGTGGGCTCGCGATAACCGCCCAACTGCACCGATCCCTCCCGCAAATGGGTCGGTTCTGCAGGCAGCCCATGGCCATTATCCTGATGAGCGGCATCAGGGAACCGATGGCATCTGCCACCGACTATTGGTTAGCCATTTTGGGAAAACCACCTAGCGTTCGCCTCGAATGACCGTTCGCGACGTCCGGACCGCCGACCAATCTCGACCCGGGGTGGGTGAGTTGTTTGTCCGCCTCCAGCCGCAGCTGCGCGAGCTGGATGGCTTCCTGCGGGCTCAACTCGGCAGTTTCGAACCGGAAATCCGTGACTTGGTGGAGTACTGCCTTGATGTCTCAGGCAAGCGCATCCGGCCGGCGCTGGTGTTTTTCAGTGGCTGGCGCGGACCGGACCAGATCGACCCGGCACTCGTGCACGCCGCCGCCTTGGTGGAAATGGTGCACCTCGCTACGCTGGTGCACGATGACATCATGGACCGGGCTGAGCTGCGCCGGAACCGTCCCACGGCCGCGCGCCGCTACGGCAGCGACGCCGCCGTGCTGCTGGGCGATGCGCTGCTCGCTCACGCCGTTCACCTGGCGGCGCAATTTCCCTCGACCGATGTCTGCCAGATTGTGTCAGCCGCGACACGCCGGGTGTGCGCCGGTGAGATCGCCCAGACTCTCCGGCGGGGGGATACCTCCATCACGCTGACCGACTACCGTCGCGTCATCGACCTGAAAACCGCCGAGCTTTTTCGTGTGTCGTGCCTGCTCGGCAGCCGGCTCGCGGGACTGGACAGCGGCTATGTGGAGGCGGCAACGGAGTTTGGACGGCGTCTCGGCATCGCTTATCAGATTTATGACGATCTCGCCGATTTTTTTGGCGAAGAGAAGCGCATCGGCAAGACCCTCGGCACCGATCTTGCCGGTGGCAAGGTTACGCTGCCCTTGCTGGTGTTGCTGGGGAAGCTGCCAGACGCGGAGCGGGCCGAGCTGCTGGACGAAATCCACGAGTGCCGGACTCCGCAATTCAAACGCTGTCGGGCGCAAATGCATCAGCACGGGGTCTTTGCCGACGTGGTTGGATTCATCCGTACTGAGCTGGAGGAGGGAGTCGCGATTCTCGCGCCGTGGACAAACCTGGAGCCGGCGCGTCTGCTCGGCCAGCTGAGCGAGCTGCTGAAGGAACAAGTGGAAGGATTGGCGCCAGAGGTGGTTTCCTAGAATCCGATTGCCTCAGCGGGGGGTTGTGATTTCCTTGGGCACGTGGACCTCACCAAGGTGATCGGCAAGACGCTGACGGCGACTCCTGAGCGCCAGCAGGAGGCGGATGCCGATTGGGAGGTGGTGAGAAAGGTTCAAGCGGGTGACGTCGCGGCATTCGACAAGCTCATCCTGAAATACCGCGAGCGGATCTACTCCGTTGTGTACAACCTTTGCGCCAATCGGGAGGATGCCGCGGACCTCACGCAGTGCACGTTCATCAAGGCATTTCAGTCCGTCAACCGCTTCCAAGGGCAGTCCTCTTTCTTTACGTGGCTGTACCGGATTGCGGTGAATGCCACGCTGACGCACTTGCGTAAGAACAAGCTGCGGACCTTCTTCAGTTTTGATCGAATCACCGAGGAAGATAAAACTTCGGAAATCATCGATGCTCTGACAGATAAGACAGGCGCTGACCGCGAGACATTTGTAAAAGAGCTTCAGGAAAAATTGAACGAAGCGCTTCAGAAACTGTCTATCAATCACCGGATGGTAGTGACATTATTTGAGATAGACGGCCTGAGCCACGATGAGATCGCTAAGATCATGGGCTGCTCGGTTGGCACCGTGCGCTCACGCTTGCACTATGCCAAGCAGCTGCTGCAAGCCGATCTCCAATCCTACCTCCGTTAACTAGTCAGCCATGTCCGACCGCCCATCCCATACGCCGTCTCGAGTCACTTTGGGGGATTTGCTGCGCCTGAAAAGGGCGGAGCGTCCTCCGCCGGAGTTTTGGGGCGAGTTCGAGCGTCAGCTTCGCCAGAAGCAGCTGGCCGCCTTGGTTGAGAAGAAGTCGTGGTGGCATGAGCTTGCCGTGGCCTACAGCAGAATCGGCCGCGTGCGTCTGCCGCTTGCGGCGACGGCGGTATTGGCGCTCACTTTTCTTTCGGTTCGCTACTATACCCAGCCCGGCGATGATCCGCATCTGGCCGCCGTCGGGAGCCCGGTGCATCAGGCGGCGGGGCTGACAGCGGTGCAATCACACGAGGACGCCAAACCGGTCAGCGTGGCAGCGCCAGTAGTTCTTGATCGGCAGCCCGCCGGGCAGACTTCCACGAGTGTCGAGAAAAGCACGGGGCTCGTGGCTGAGGCGCCCCCGGCTGCTCCGGAACAGGTTTCCCGGGTGATTCCGTGGTTGGGCGATGTCTTGGAAAATCGCGCCGACGCCTCGGGACTGACACCTTCGGCGCGCTCGATTGCGGCCAATCTTGCGACAGCGGCTGTCATTGAGCCCGAACTCGTCGATGCCATTGCGCGTCCGCGCGGCTTTGAAGAACGCGCGATGCCAGCCATGCATCGGCGCCATACGGCCGAGGTGCTCCCGACAGCCGCCGCCGTGGCGGAACCGCGGCGCGCCCTGCTTCTGGCTTCCTTTGAATCGGCCGGGGCCTACGTGCCGGAGCCCTCTGCGCCGGAGCATTCCAAGCGCAGCGTCACGCGCTATCTGGCCCAAGATGGATGGGATCGCACCATCAGCCGCTTGGAAGCGGAAGGCACCCGGTTTTCAATCAAATTCTAAACTTCCGGACACCGCGCTTGGCGGATCCGTGATCCGCTTCAGAGCCCCGCGCCCTCCCGCGCGGGGCTTTGCTTTTGCACCCGATCTGTCTAGCCTGAGGGGCACACTGAGGCACTCATGAGATACGAACGTGACTCCATGGGAGAAATGCAGGTCCCCGACGAGGCGCTTTATGGTGCGTCCACCCAGCGCGCGGTCCTCAACTTTCCGGTGAGCGGCCATCCCTTGCCGCCCGCCTTCATCCGTGGACTCGGCATGGTGAAACTTGCGTGCGCCATCGCCAACGAGGAACTCAGACTTCTGAGTGCCGAAAAAAGCGGCCTCATCCAGCGGGTCGCGCAGGAGGTGATCGATGGACGGCTGTCCGCCCATTTCCCCGTCGATGTTTTTCAGACCGGCTCCGGCACGTCGGCGAATGTGAACATCAACGAGGTCATCGCGAACCGCGCCAGCCAGCTCAGTGGCCACCCCATTGGCTCGAAGCAGCCGCTGCATCCGAATGACGACGTGAACCTCGGTCAGTCGTCGAATGACATCATCCCGACCACCTTGCATGTCAGCGTGGCGGTCGCATT
This sequence comes from Opitutaceae bacterium, assembly GCA_041479395.1. Classification (GTDB taxonomy): domain Bacteria; phylum Verrucomicrobiota; class Verrucomicrobiia; order Opitutales; family Opitutaceae; genus Fen-1467. The sequence goes on along the minus strand of JBGOXZ010000050.1, from coordinate 8,069 downwards.
GAAGGAGCAGCTGGTGCCGGCCTTGGAGGAACTGGCCGCCACCCTTGAGGCCAAATCTGCCGCCTTCCGCGGCATTGTGAAGATTGGTCGCACGCATCTCATGGACGCTACGCCGCTCACGCTCGGCCAGGAGTTCTCCGGCTACGCCGCGCAGGTGCGCAAGGGAGTGGTCCGGGCTCGGCAGGCCATCGCCGCGCTCGGCGAGCTCGCCATCGGCGGCACGGCCGTGGGCACCGGCATCAACTGTCACGCGGATTTCCCCGGCAGGGTCTGCCGGATACTCTCCGAAAAAACCGGCCTGGTCTTCCGGGAGGCGGCCAACCACTTCGAGGCGCAGGGTGGCCGCGACGATTGCGTGGAGGTCGCCGGACATCTCGCGACCATCGCGGCGAGCCTCACGAAGATCGCCAACGACATCCGCCTGCTCGGCTCCGGCCCGCGCGCGGGCATCGCCGAAATCCGCCTGCCCGCCACGCAACCCGGCTCGTCCATCATGCCCGGCAAAGTCAACCCGGTGATGAGCGAGATGCTCGTGCAGGTCTCGATCTACACGATGGGTCTGGCCAACGTCGTCGCGCTGTGCGGCCGCGACGGGCATTTCGAATTGAACGTGACGATTCCGCTCATCGCGCATGCGCTGCATGAAGCGATCACCTGTCTGGCCAACGGCTGCCGCGTGTTCGCGCGTGAGTGCGTGGCGGGCATCGAAGCCGATGCCGCCCGCTGCCGGGAACTCGTGGACCGCTCGCTCATGCTGGTGACGGCGCTCAACCCTTACATCGGCTACGACCAGGCTGCCGCGGTGGCCAAGGAGGCCTTCGCGAACCACAAGACCCTCCGGGAAGTCGTGCTGGAAAAGAAACTCATGGATGCCGCCACGCTCGACAAGGCCCTGGATCCAGAATCCATGACCCGGCCGGGCGGTAGTGTGCCCGGGGCGGGCGGCGGCTGAATCTGAAGTTGACAGGGTGGCCTGCCTCGACCCGACTCCGCGCAGATGTCATCAATCGCACAGTCGGTCTTTGCCCTCGGCTTCGAGCGCCTCGTGGCACTCGGGGGTTGAGGTCGTGCGGATTTGAACAGCACTCCGGCGCCGCACGCGTCGGCTTCCACTATTGGCTTTTGCGCTCTGAGCCTTGCCGTTTTGCGCTTCGCCGTCGCTCGCTTCGTCAGGCGGCCGGCGTTTTGCCGCCGGTCACGAGATCAACGGCGCTTTTCCACTCTCTCGTTTCTCACGCCGCCGGAGTGATTCCTTCACTCCAATGTCTTCTGCTGATTTCCGGTACCTCGATTGTCGCGAGCAGTCGTCGCGCCAGCCGGCCTGCCTGCGCTGCCGCCGTTGCGGCGGGGAATTCTCGCCCGACGCGCCCGGCACGCGTCACCGCAACCACTGCCCGTGGTGCCTGTGGAGCGTGCATATGGATGACCAACCGGGCGACCGCGCCTCGGATTGCCACGGCGGCATGGAGCCCATTGCGATCCATGCCCGTCCTGACGGCGAGTGGCTGATCGTGCACCAGTGCAAGAGCTGCTTTACCGTGCACGTCAACCGCATTGCCGGGGACGACTCGGAGCGCGAACTCCTTGCCTTGGCCGTCAGGCCCTTGTCACGCATGCCCTTCCCACTGTAACCAATCGGGCAGGTCCCGCGGTCGGGCCCATCCGATTCCAAGGATCATCCACTCATCCTGATCATGACTGTCATTCACCAAAACGTCTCGGTCGCCACCCGCGGTCAGGGCACCTATGAGATCACCGGCCAGTGCGCGGCCGTGTTGCGCCAGAGCAGGCTGCGCAGCGGGGTGCTCACCGTCTTCTGCCGCCACACGAGCTGCAGCCTCGTGATGATGGAAAACGCGGACCCAACGGCGCGGCGTGACTTGGAAGCGTGGTTGGACCGGCTCGTGCCCGAGGGCGATCCGCGCTTTGCGCACACCATGGAGGGCCCGGATGACATGCCGAGCCACGTCAAGATGGCCCTTACCCGCACCAGCGAAAGCGTGCCGTTCGCCGACGGCGAGCTGCTGCTCGGCACCTGGCAGGGCATCTTCCTCTGGGAGCACCGCCGCGCGGCGCACACGCGCACCGTCGTGATCACGGTGATGGGGGAGTAAGTGGCTCGCTGACCGCGGCTGTGCACCGCTTCGGCGCGGCGCCTTATTTCTGCGGCGGCACGGACGCGCCGGCGTTGGTGAAGAAATCGTTGCCTTTGTCGTCCACCAGAATGAAGGCGGGGAAACCCTGCACGACGATCTTCCAGACGGCTTCCATGCCGAGTTCGGGGTATTCCAGGAGCTCCACCTGCTTGATGTTCTCCTTGGCGAGGATGGCCGCCGGGCCGCCGATGGATCCGAGGTAGAAGCCGCCGTATTTCTTGCAGGCGTCGGTCACCTGCTTGCTGCGGTTGCCCTTGGCGATCATGACCAGCGAGCCGCCGAGCGACTGAAACAAGTCCACGTAGCTGTCCATGCGTCCGGCGGTCGTCGGGCCGAACGATCCGGAGGCATAACCCTGGGGGGTCTTGGCCGGGCCGGCGTAGTAGACCGGATGTTGCTTGAAGTACTCGGGCAGTCCCTGGCCGGCATCGACGCGCTCCTTCAGCTTCGCATGGGCGATGTCGCGCGCCACGATGATGGTCCCGTCCAACGAGAGGCGGGTGGTGACGGGATGACGGGTCAGGTCGGCCAGGATCTCCTGCATCGGCCGGTTGAGGTCGAGCCTGACGATGCTTTCCTCGCGGATGACACGATGCCGGTCGGGAATAAAGCGGCCGGGGTTGGTTTCGAGCTGCTCGAGCCAGAGGCCCTCGCGATTGATCTTCGCTTTGATGTTGCGGTCGGCCGAGCAGGACACACCGACGCCGACGGGACACGAGGCGCCGTGCCGCGGCAGGCGGATGATGCGGACGTCGAGCGCGAAATGCCTGCCGCCGAATTGCGCGCCGATGCCGCACGCCTGGGCGGCTTGGAGAATTCTCGCCTCGAGTTCCACGTCCCGGAAGGCCTGGCCGAGGGCGTTGCCCTTGGCGGGCAGCGTGTCGAGGTACTTGGCGGAGGCGAACTTGATGGTCTTGAGGCAGGCTTCGGCCGAGGTTCCGCCAATGACGATCACGAGGTGATAAGGCGGGCACGCGGCCGTGCCCAGATACTTCATCTTGTCGACGATGAACGCCTCCAGGCTCTTCGGGTTGAGCAAAGCCCGGGTCTCCTGATACAGGAAGGTCTTGTTGGCCGAGCCGCCACCCTTGGCGACAAATAGGAATTCGTAGTCCGTGCCCCCGGTCGCGTAGATATCGATCTGCGCCGGCAGGTTGGTGCCGGAATTGATCTCCTCATACATGTTGAGCGGGATCATCTGCGAGTACCGGAGGTTTTCCTCGGTGTAGGCTTGGTAGATGCCCTTGGAGAGATATTCGGCGTCGTTGGCGCCGGTCCAGACCTGTTCGCCTTTTTTCGCGCTCACGGTGGCCGTGCCGGTATCCTGGCAGAAGGGCAGGATGCCCTCCGCGGAAACCTCGGCATTGCGCAGCATCGTGAGCGCGACGTAGCGGTCGTTGGCGGAGGCCGCGGGGTCGTCGAGGATGGCGGCAACCTGCCGGAGGTGCGCTTCGCGAAGCAGAAACGAGCAGTCGCGCATCGCCTGGCTGGCGAGGTGGGCGAGCGCTTCAGGATCCACCCGGAGGATCTCCCGGCCGGCAAACCGGTCGATGGAGATGAAATCCTTGGTCAGGAGACGGTACGGCGTCTCGTCCCGACCGAGGGGAAACGGTTCCTGATAGCGGAATGGAGGGACGGGCATGGCGCGGGTAACTTACGCGATCATTGCCCATATTCTCGACGAAAACGCCGGCGGCGAGCGGAATTAGCCGCGATTGCCAGCGGTATTAGGCGGCTCCGACCGTTGCCGGCGCCGGCGCCTGTGCGCCGGCCGAGAGCCGCAACCGGCGACCCTACAGCAGCTTCATCTTGGGCAGGTCCTGCACGTCGACGAGGCCGACCGGGCGGCCGGTCCCATCAATCACGATAAGATCGTCGATCTTGTAGCGGTCGAATACACGCAGGACTTCCACCGCGAGCGCGTCGAGGGGCACGGTCTTGGGCGTGCGCGTCATGAAACGGGCCACGGGCTGCGAGAGAAAATCGGCGCTGCTCAGCACGTGCCGGCGAAAATCGCCGTCGGTCAGGATGCCGGTAAGCTTGCCGGTGGATTCGTCGACGAGGGCGATGCAGCCGGCCTTCGCCTTGGTCATGCCGAGGATGGCATCCTGGATCGTGCGCTTGTCCGGCATGACTGGCAGCTGGTCGCCCGTGCGCATGATGTCCGTCACCTTCAGTAGCAGCGCGGTGCCGAGGTTGCCGGAGGGATGGAGGCGCGCGAAATCTTCCCGGGTGAAGCCCCGGCGTTCGAGCAGTACCATGGCCAGCGCATCGCCCAACGCGAGCGCAGCCGTCGTGCTGGCCGTGGGCGCCAGCCGCAAGGGGCAGGCCTCCCGGGGCACGCGATACAGCAGGCGCAGATCGGAGTCCTTCGCAATCTCCGAGTCGGGGTCGCTGGTGAGGGCGACGATGGTGAGTTCGAAGCGCTTCAGCATGGCCAGCAGCCGCAGCATCTCGGCGCTCTGGCCGCTGTTGCTGAGCAGCACCGCGACATCGCCCGGCGCGCACAGGCCGAGGTCGCCGTGGAGCGCCTGGGTGGCGTCGAGGAAGCACGAGGTGACGCCCGTGCTGTTGAAGGTACCGGCCAGCTTTTGCGCGATATGCGCCGATTTGCCCACGCCGCTGAAGATGAGTTTCCGGCCGGCCTCCCTCGCGGCCTCCACCGCCTCCACGACCGCGACAAACGATGCGTCGAGCGCCTCCGCGGTGGCTTGCAGAGCCTCCATTTCGATCCGGATGCACTCGCGGCCGCGAACCAGAGCGGATGGAGCGTCGGGAGTCATTTAGGATTTGTGTTGGAAATGCGCGTGGGGTGAACTTAGCGCGCTATTTCCCGCATTCAATCCCTTTCCCGTCGCTCCATGCGGAGACCGTCTCGCACCGCGAACCTGTCCAGCGGGCTGCTGCTGCTGCTGTTCCTGGCGGTTGGTTGCGAGCGCGGCGACCGCACGGCCTTCGGCGGCGAGGTCAACGATCCGTATTACCAGCGCGGCAAAGAGCTGCTCCGCCAGGGGCGCAATCAGGAGGCGCTGGGCGCCTTTCTCAAGGTGGTCGACAAACGCAGTGATGACGCGCCCGAGTCTCACCTCGAAGCCGGGCTCCTTTATCAGCAGTACCTGAAGGATCCCATCGCCGCGATCTTTCATTTCCGCAAATACCTCGAGCTGCAGCCCAATTCCCGGCAGGCCGATTTGGTGCGGCAGCGGATCGATGCCGCCATGCGCGAGTTTGCGCGTTCGCTGCCGGCCCAGCCGCTGGAAAGCCAGACGGCCCGACTCGAATTCATGAGCAGGATCGACGCACTCCAGAAGGAGAACCTGCAACTCAAGGAGGAACTCGCGGCCCTGCATCAGGGCCGCCCGAGCCCCAATGGTCCCAGTGGGGCGGCGCCGCCGGAAGCCGCCGCGCCACCGCTGGTCACCCGCCTGCCGCGGCCAAGCCCCGCCAACGCCGGATCCCCCGCAACGGTGACAAGACCGCCCCAGACCGCGCGCCAGCCGGTGACCGTCGCGAGCAATCCGCCGCCCGTGGCAAGCCGCAGACATGTGGTGGCTCCCGGCGAGACGCTCTACAAAATCGCGCAGCGCTATTACGGCAGCGGCGCCAAATGGCCGGCGATCCTCGAGGCCAACCGCGACGTGTTGAAGAACGAGAACTCGGTGCGGGTCGGCATGGAGCTGCGCATTCCGTGACCGGGTGACGGACGGTTCCTTCGTGCCAACGATGGGGCCGGCCGTGCCGCGCGCCCAAACTCGAGACTTTGGATCGCAGGGAGGCGGCAGGCGCCCGCGCCCGCCTCACGCCAGCACCGCGCGAGCGGGTGGCAGCCGGAAGGCGGCGGTCACACGAAATACTCCGCCCAAGTGGTGCTGGTTTCGGTCACTCGCACGCGTTCGACCCGGACGCCGGGCCGCAGGGGGCGCGGCGCGGCGGCGTCTTTCGCCGCGGAGGCGAGCTGGCGCTGCAATTCCTCGAAGATGACTCTCGCCATGACTTCGCTGGTCGGATCGGTCTTCTCGAAGGGAATGATGCGATCGCCGTAAGCTTTGCGGTAGAATGCAAAATTGGGATCGGTCGTGTTGAGGCACAGTGCATGGTCCCACGTTTCGAGGAAGGCCTCGAGCGCCGCTTTCACCGCCCCGAAATCGCAGACCATGTCGCTCGCATCGAGCTGATCGGCGGTCAGCACGACCTCCACCGTCCGGCTGTGGCCGTGCGGGAAACGGCATTTCTCGGGATGTTTCGACAGGAGGTGACCGCTCTCAATCTCGAAGGTCTTGCAGATGCGATAAGGCATGGGCGCGGGAGATTGCGGCAAAAAGGCGCATGAAGCGCAAGCGCGGGGACACGCGGGCCGGGGGTGTGCGCCACCGCCCGCTGGTCACTCAGACCGTCCGGGAGAACCGCCGCGGGCCCTTGTCCAAGTAGGCATCGAAGCGCATGGCGATGATGCGGATGAGCAATGCGCCCACGCCGGTGACCACGAAGCCCTCCTCGTCGCGGCGCAACAGGCCATCGGCTTCCAGATCGGCGAGCGATTCGATTTCGCGGGCGAACGTGGTGCGAAAATCCACCCCGAGCCGCTGCGACAGGCTGGCGTAGTTGAGGCGCCGGTCGCACATGATGTGCATGATGATCTGGCGGCGGATGCGATCCTCCTCGCTCAAGATCAGGCCGCGCTCGAGGGGCAGGCGTCCGGCGTCGAGCGCCGCGTAATACTCGGGCAGCTCCTTAAGATTCTGCCGGTAGGAGTCCTCGGTTTGCGAGATGGACGACATGCCGAACCCATAGATCGAGACGCCGGCGTGGGTGCTGTAACCTTGGAAGTTGCGCTGGAGCGTGCCTTCGCGCTGGGCGATCGCCAGTTCGTCGTCGGCGCGGGCGAAGTGGTCCATGCCGATGTACACCATGCCGGCCGCGGTGAGCGTGCGCACGGCGGCGGCGAGCATCAGCAGCTTCTCCTCGGTGGACGGCAGGTTGGCCTGCTTCTCGAAGATGCGCTGCGAGGGTTTGATCCACGGCACGTGGGCGTAGCTGAACACCGCCAGGCGGTCGGGCTGCAACGTGAGCACCTCGTCGATGGTGCGGGCGAACGAATCGGCGGTCTGGTGCGGCAGGCCGAAGATGAGATCGAGGCTGATGGAGTGGTAGCCCTCCGCGCGCATCCACTCGAAGGCCTGGCGGGTAACCTCCATCGGCTGCACGCGGTGGACGGCGAGCTGCACCACGGGATTGGTGTCCTGCACGCCCAGCGACGCGCGGTTGCAGCCGAGTTCGCGGAAGGCGCGGACGTGGTCGCGGGTGATGCGGCGCGGGTCGACTTCGACGCTGTTCTCCGAGTCGTCGGCAAACGTGAACCGCGAATGAATGGCTTCGCCCAGCCGGCGGATCACGGCCGGCGGCAGAAACGTCGGCGTGCCGCCGCCAAAATGCATCTGCGCGACCCGGCGCGAGGGATTCAGGAACGGCTGGATCAGCGCCAGTTCCTTTTCCAGATGGTCGAGATAGACGGAGGCGGCATCGCGCTTCAGGGTGATGACCGTGGTGCAGCCGCAGAACCAGCAGAGGGTCTCGCAGAAGGGGAGGTGAAAATAGAGCGAGAGGGGGCGCCGGGCCTCGCCGTTGTCCCGTTCGATGGCGGCGGTGAGCGCGGCAGGCGTCGTCGTCTCCGTGAATTGCGGCGCGGTGGGGTAGGAGGTGTAGCGCGGCCCCGGCACGTTGTACTTCCGGACGAGACTGAGATCAAACTCGGCCGGCGCGGGCGGCGTTCCGGTGATGGGACTGGGCGCGAGCATTGAGAGGTTGGGCGGGCGCAAATAAAGCGAAGCTATGGGTCATTTGCGAGACCGGATCGGCTTTTCCTGAGCGGACCCATGCAATTGTAGGAGCGAGCGTCCGCCTTCGCATGAAGCT
>JBGOXZ010000049.1:0-11641 GCA_041479395.1 Opitutaceae bacterium | reverse complement strand
GTCTTCCAGAGCTTCCAGCTCATCCCGACGCTCACCGCGCTCGAGAACGTCCTCGTGCCGCTCGAGCTGCGCGGCGGCCACGACGGCCTGGACGAAGCGCGCGACCTGCTGGCCCGCGTGGGTCTCGAGGATCGGCTCGGCCATTATCCGGTGCAGCTCTCCGGCGGCGAGCAGCAGCGCGTGGCGCTGGCCCGGGCTTTCATCAACCGGCCCAGAATCCTCTTCTGCGACGAGCCGACCGGCAATCTGGATGACGACACTTCGCGCGCCATGCTGGATCTCGTCTTCGGCCTCAACCGCGAGCGCGGCACCACCCTGGTGCTGGTGACGCACAACCACGAACTGGCGCGACGCTGCTCACGCATCATCCGCCTGCGCGGCGGCGCGGTGGCCGCCGACGATAGGACGGCATGAACGGAAGGGACCAAAGGGATTTCCCACCGCGGCCGGACGCGACGCTCGCCCCGGTGGATGCGGGATATTCGGTCGGAAAATGAGCTTCATTCTGAAGATGGCCTGGCGGGATACGCGGGCGAGCCGGCGGCACCTGCTGCTGTTCTCGCTCTCGATCGTGCTCGGCGTCGCCGCCCTCGTCGCCATCGGCTCGTTCCGCGACAACCTGCGGCGGGCCGTGGAGGACCAGTCCAAGGGGCTGCTCGGCGCCGACCTCGCCGTGACCTCGCGGCAGCCACTGCCGGACGCGGCGCGCGCCCACCTCGCCGGCCTCGGCGGCGAGCAGTCGCGCGAGACGTCCTTCTCGTCGATGATCGTCTTCCCGACGCGCGGCGGACAGACGCGCATCGTCCAGGTGCGCGCGCTGGAGGGCGGCTTCCCGTTCTACGGCGAGGTCGTCACGGCGCCGGCCGGCGCGTTCGCGAAGCTGCGGACGGACGACTGCGCCATCGTCGAGGACACGCTGCTCGCGCAATTTGGCGTGAGCGTGGGCGACCCGATTCGGATCGGCGAAGCCACGTTCACGGTTGCGGGGGCGCTCCAGAAGATCCCCGGCGAATCGCCCGCGGTGGCGATGCTGTCGCCGCGCGTTTACATCCCGTTGCGCGCGCTGGAGCAGACGCACCTCGTGCAGGCGGGCAGCCTCGTGCGGTACCGGACTTATTTCAAGCTGCCGCCGTCCCTTGACGTCGAGGCGTTGGTGCGCGACCTGCGCGAACGATTCCGCGGACTGCAACTGGGTTATGACACCGTCGAGCACCGCAAGCGGGACCTCGGGCGCGCGCTCGAAAACGTGCACGCGTTCCTAAGCTTGGTGGGCTTCATCGCGCTGTTCCTGGGCGCGATCGGCGTGGCGAGCGCGATCCACGTCTACATTCGGCAGAAGGTGGCGACGGTCGCCACGCTCCGCTGCCTCGGAGCGACGGCTTGGCAGAGTTTCGCCATTTATCTGGTACAGGGACTGGGCCTCGGTCTGCTCGGCGCGGGACTCGGCGCGGGTCTCGGCCTCGCGGCGCAGTTGGCGCTGCCGGCGCTGTTCCGGGGCTTTCTGCCGTTTGAGACGACGGTTTTCGTGTCGTGGCGTGCGGTGGCCGGCGGCATGGCGGCGGGGCTGGTCATCTGCCTGCTGTTCACGCTACTGCCGCTGCTGTCGATCCGCCGGGTGTCGCCGCTGCTGGCGCTGCGCTCGGGCTTCGGCGAAGATCCGCCCGCGCGCGATCCGCTGCGCTGGGCGCTGCATGCCCTCATCGGCGCGGCGGTGCTCGGCTTCGCCCTGTGGCAGACCGACCGCTGGCAGCGGGGGGTGGGTTTCGCCCTGGGGCTGGCGGCGGGCTTTGGCGTGCTCACCGGCGTGGCGCGGCTCGTCGCGTGGGCCACCCGGCGGTGGTTCCCGCGGCGGCTGCCCTACGTCTGGCGGCAGGGCCTGGCCAATCTGTACCGGCCCAACAACCGCACGGTGCTGCTGCTCGTCTCGCTCGGCCTCGGCACATTTCTCGTGCTCACGCTCTACCTCGCGCGCGAATCGCTGGTGCGGGAGTTCCGCGGCTCCACCGGCGAGGACCGGCCCAACCTGCTGTTCTTTGATATCCAGGATGACCAGCTCGCCGGCCTCGCAGCGCTTGTGCGGGCCGCGGGTGCGCCGGCACGGCAGGAGGCGCCGGTGGTCACGATGCGCATCAGCGCGCTCAAGGGCCGGCCGGTCGACGAGATCCTGCGCGACCGCACTCTGCGCATCCCGGCGTGGACCCTGCGCCACGAGTACCGCTCCACCTACCGCGGACACCTCACCGACACGGAGAAGATCACGGCGGGCTCGTTCGTTAACCACGTGCCGCCGGGCACGGAAATCGTCCCGGTTTCGCTGGAGGAAGGGCTGGCGAAGGAGATGCAGGTGCGGCTGGGCGACGAGATCACCTTCGACGTGCAGGGCGTGCCGATCCGGACGCGGGTGGCGAGCCTGCGCGCCGTCGAGTGGCAGCGGCTGCAGCCGAACTTTTTCGTGGTGTTTCCTGAGGGCGTGCTCGAGCCGGCGCCCAAGTTTCACGTGCTCGCCGTTCGCGTGCGGTCGCCCGCCCACTCGGCGGCGGTGCAGCAGGCGGTGGTGCGCGCCTATTCCAACGTATCGGCCATCGATCTCGGCCTCGTGCTGCAAACATTCGACGGCATCTTTGCCAAGGTGTCGCTGGTGGTGCGGTTCATGGCGATGTTCGTGGTGATCACGGGGATCATCGTGCTGGCGGGGTCGGTGCTCACGGGCCGCTTCCAGCGGGTGCGCGAAAACGTGTTGCTGCGCACGCTCGGCGCGACGCGCGGGCAGGTGCGGCGCATCATGCTGGTCGAATACTGCGTCCTCGGCGTGCTGGCCGCGGCCACGGGCAGCGGGCTGGCGGTCGGTGCGAACTGGCTGCTGATGCGCTTTGTCTTCGAGACGGGTTTCGTCGCGCCGCCGCTGTTGCTCCTGGCCGCGGTGGCGGCGGTGACGGCGGTGACCCTCGCAACCGGGTTGCTCTCCAGCCGCGGCGTCTGTGACCATCCGCCGCTTGAGGTGCTGCGCCAGGAGACCTAAAACCGGGTGGCGCGGCTCGCTTCCGCGTGCACACCGATGTTCAACCTTGAACATGCCAATGCACCGCCGTGCGACATGGCGCGCATTTCGCATGCACAGCGATGTTCAACCTTGAACATGGCTGCGCACGGCCCGGGTGGTTGGATCTGACCGGGCAGGCGCCTTGTCCCCAAGGCACCGCGGCGGCTCGAGGAGCCGGCTTTCGCGCAAGGCTGCGGCGGACACCGCGGGCGGCGCTGCCGCCCAGCCAGCATGCGCTGGGAGATTCCAATCTTGTGACTTCATCCGGGCGAACTCTCACTGTCACCACCATGCCGCGCCAGGTCATCACCTTTCACCACACGCTGCGCGATGCCGGCGGGAATTTGCTCGACACCTCGCAGGGCGGCCAGCCGGTCACCTACCTTGAGGGCAGCGGCGCCATCATCGACGGCCTGGAGGAGGCGCTGTGCGGCCAGCCGGCCGGCGCGCGGAAAAAGATCATGGTGCCCGCCGCCCGCGCCTACGGCGAACGGGACGAACGTCTGGTGCAGCGGGTGAAACGCGGGGCGTTGCCGGTCGACCGGCTCCGTCCCGGCGATCAGTTTCAAACTGGACCCGACCGCCATGCGCCCATTGTGACGGTCGTCGCCCTCGAAGGTGACGAGGTGGTGCTCGATGCCAACCATCCGCTCGCGGGCTTGGATCTGTCCTTCGAAGTCGAGATTGTCGCGGTGCGTCCGGCCACGCCGGGCGAGATCGAAAGCAGTACGGTGTCTTGATCCAGTGTGCTTTCACGATGAGCCTGATCGCAGGAACGATCGGATTTCCGGGGAGCGCACGAGTCTCACGTGCTGAAGTCGGTGTCCCACCGACTCTTTCGTGCCATCAAGGGTCCGGCGGGACGCCGGACCCGGCCTGCGAGACGCAGGCGCTCTCCGGGAGCTATTCGTCCCGCCCTGGAGGCAGACTGGAATGAGCCGACGGCTTGCGCGGCCGTCTCACGTCCAATCACCCAGCGTTTCGATGTACGCCGCGGAACCGTCGCGTTGCCAGACGTCGAGCTGCGCCTGATCCTTGAGCTGCTGGCCGCGCGCGCGCGGCACCACCGTGAAGGCGTTGGCGCATTCGGCCAGGGCGGTCATGTCGCCCCAGAGTTTCTCGAATTGTGCCACCGGGTACACGTCCTCCTGGCCATGGCCCCAGCGTTTCTTGACGTCCTTGAGCGTCACGTAGGTCGGCATGTGCGCGGCCAGCGTGCGCACCGCGGTCGTGGTTTTGTGAGGATCGGCCAGGTTGCCGCGGTCGAGACCGAAGAGAGCGAGCAGGCGGTCAATGTCCACCCAGCAGGTGTTTGAGTTGTAGTAGGTGAGCGTGAATTCATCCTCTTCGCGCGGCAGCGCCAGACCCTCGACCAGCCGCACCCGGCCGTCGATCCGCGCCAGGCCGCCGCCGTGATCCTCGACGCGCTTCGCAATCACCTCCCAGCCGAGCGCGGCGCCGGTGGTGCGGAACCAGCCGAGGAGCGCGGGATCCGCGGTGGTGCCCAGCGTGTCGATGTTGTGCACGAGCAGCGTGCGCAGGCCGGGCCGCGCGGCGAGCAGGCGCGCGAGCACGCCGTTCTTGAGCAGGTTGGGAATCTCGAACCAGTGGCCGACGGGGTGCAGGCACTGGCCGGGCAGATTATCGGTGTAGTCGCTGCCCTCGCCGGCGTGGTGGGCCCACGCGATCAGGGCGGCGCGCACGCTTTCGCGCATCTTCTGCTGCTGCTCGTCAAGCTTTTGCTGCGCCGTCTCTTCCCACGCGAAATGCAGGTCGCGCACGGCGGGCACGAGCCGCAGGCCGATCGAACGACCGGGCGAAAGCCACACGGTGCGGCCGAGCGCGGCGCCGGTGGTTTCGCGCAGGAAGCGTTCGATGGGCGCGTGCGTGAGATAGCTGGTGGTGAAAATGTGCGGGATCTCCGCGCCGCAGGCGCGCGCCATGCGCCGCGTCTTCGCCAGATGCACTTCGATGAAGTTGCGGTGACTGCCGCCGAGCCGGGCGAACGGATGCAGCCCCTTGACCACGCCGGCGCCCTGCGTCCAGCGGCTGCCCACGCCCGCGGCGTAGGTGACCACGGCCACCTCGCCGGCGCGCAGCGCGGCCTCACCCTGTCGGCGGAATTCCTCCGCTGGCGCCGCGGCGTCGAACAGGGCGTTCGCGGGCACGTCCTCGATCCGGGTGGTCGGCGGCAGGCGGTTCATCGCGAGGCCGATGCGGCCGCTGCGCAGATCGGCGCGGATCTGCTCGTGCTGCGCCCGGTCAAATCCGTTTTCGGCCAGGAGCTCGTCGAGCCGGCCGGCATCCTGCGCCGCGGTGGCGGCGGGCAGCATCCGGTCGAGCAGCGACGGCATCACGGCGGCAAACTCCGGCCGATGGCGCGCGGCCTGGGTGAACTGCTGCAGGTCGGTGCGCTCGCGCGGCGTGAGATGGCGCGCCTCCCGCCGCAGGCAGCGCGGCACCGTCAGTTGATAGTAGCCGGCGGGCAACAGCGCGTCGGCGCCCGTGAGCAGCGCGGCCACGGAGCCGTGTTCGTTGATCGCGAAATCGTACACCACCGGATCCATCGCGAAGGGCAGCGCGGCCTCCAGCTCCCGCTTGGCCGCCAGCATGGTCTCCTGCAGTCGTTCCTGGGCCTCGCGCCGGCGCGAGGGCGCGAAGATGAAACCCATGCCGCCGCCCGACATGCCGCCCAGCATCCAGAACCCCCAAAAGTCGTCGCCGAACGCCTTCCGCGCGCGCTCGATGAGGCGCTCGGTGTAGAGGTTGCTCACCCACGGGATGATGGTGTGCAGCGGTCCGAAAAAGTTGGCGGTGAGCGAACGGCCGAGCGCGCGGATCTCGCCGGCGGCGAGCTGGCGGAGAATCTCGTCGAGCGTGGCCACAGCCCGGTGGCGGGCGCCCCACTCGGCCTCGCCGCGCAGAAGATATTTCTCCGTCACCATCTCCAGGATGGGGCCGACGTTCTGCGCCATGCCGCCGTGCACGAGCACCAGCGATTCCTGCAGCCGGACGCGGGCCGCGGCCGGCACGCGGTCGGGTCCGAGCAGCGTGTGACGGGGCAGCAGGCAGCCGCGGCTGAGGCCGTGCTCCACGGCGCCCGGCCGCGCGACGACGCCCTCGATGAGCTTGATGCCGGGCCAGAGGCCGCCCGAGTCCTGCCAGCCGCCGCCCGAACCGCCCAGCCATTCGCCGAGGATGGCGCGGGCCGCGACCATGCGGCGCTCGGCCTCCTCCATCGGACCGCTGAGCGAGCGGATCTGTCCCGTGGCGCGCATGCATGCGCCGATCATCGCCCCGAGCAGGGTGGTGGAGACGGCCAGCCGCGATCCCTTGGGAATGCGGTTGACGTTGCTGACCAGCTCGAAGCCGCGGCCCGGCCCGAAGGTGACGCCGAGCAGCTCGGCGAGCTGCGCGCCCGAGCGCTCGATGCCCGGCGGCACGAGCCCGGCGGCGATGACCGCCGCCTTCAGCAGGCCCAGATAGTCGCGGCCGAAATCGAACACCTCGTCGAGGTCGCGCACCTCGGCCGTGGCCTCCAGGTCCGCGCTGGCGAGGCGGATGACCGGCTCGTCGATGACCCGGAAGTACGCTTCGACCGGGGGCCGCGGCTCGGGGTCCCGGCCGTGCACGCCGAGGTCGATGGAGACATTGAGCACCCGCGCGCCCTCGGGGAAATCCATGCCGAGGAAGAAAATGTCGCTCCAGCCGCAGTGGGTGAGGTCCATGCGCACGGGCGTGCGTTCGCGCAGGACGGGTTGCGGCGCGTCGCCGCCGGTGCGAAGGAGCTCGGGGCGCACGCGCAACGGCTGGTCGAGCGGATGGCCGAGCCGGAACATCCAGGCGTTGCCGCGCGTGGAGCGCACGGTGTGGCGCACCTGGTCGGCGAGCGTCTGGAAACCCAGCGCGTGGTAGGCCGCGGCCAGCGCGCTGGACAGGGTTTCGTTCGCGCCCTGCGCGGCCTGGGCGCGCAGGAATCCGCTGATGGCTTCCTCGAAGCGCCGCTCGAGCATGCGGCTGAAGCCATCGTAGGGCACGCGACCCGTGCGCGGGAACTCCGGTCGCGCCGGCAGGTGATAGCGGTGGATTGCGGCCAGGAAGAACAGAGCGCGGACCCGCTTGTAGAGGTTGGTCTCCCGGCACCGGTAGGCCTCCAGCTCGGCGCAGGCGGCCAGCAGCGCGGCGGCCGGCTGGTCCGCGCACCAGCGTTCAATGGCGAGGTCGCGCACCGCCGGCGCCGCCGCCTCGATGATGTCGGTGACGCGCACGCTCATGGCTCAACCCGGACGGGTGGCGAGCAGCTCGACGAGTTGGGTGAGCACATGGTCGCGATCGCGGCCGGCGAGGGTGAGGGCGAGCTGTGCAAACAGCAGGCCGTAGGAGGCGCCGATGTCGTAGCGCCGGCCCGCGATGCTGAAGGCGAGATAGCGCCGGCGCGCGGCGAGGGCGTGCAGGGCGGGGGACAGGCCCAGCGGCCGCCCCGGCGCGGCGGCCCGCTGCTCCTCCAGCAGAGCAAAAATATCCGCGGGCAGCACGTGCATGCCGAAAAAACACAGGTAGAAACCGGCGCGCAATCCGGGCACCAGCAGCTGCTGTTCGGCAATGGTGGGCGTGGGTTTTTCCAACACGGTCTCGATCTCGTACAACGGACGGTCACCGCCCACGAGCCGCCCGCCCACGGTGCCGTAAGCGGTGAGCAGGCTTTCGTGCGTCGGCTGCACGGCGGAGACGGGGGCGTCCTCCTCCTCCGCCACGTCGATGAGCTGGCGGGCGCAACTCGTCGCGCCCTGCGCCACGTGCAGGTGGTCGCCGACGAGGTGCAGGAAGGCCTCATCGCCGATGAATTCACGGCCGCACAGCACGGCATGTCCGTAGCCTTGCGGATCGCGCTGGGCGACGAAGCGCACCCGCTCGCGCAACGCACCGCACGCGCCGGCATAGGCGGTCTCGTCGCCGGGGCACACGATCGCGCAAAACTCCTCGACCCCCGCGCCGGCCGCCTCCTCGAGGATGATCTGCAGGGCCGATTTCGGCTCGCCCTGCTGGTCGATCAACATCTGGAGCGGCAGGGCGCGCTGGCGGGGATTGGCGGCGGTGACGAGGGCTTTGCGGACTTTCATGATGGCGGAATTTGACCGGGGCGGCGGCCGCAGCCGGTTGGGCGCGTTCCCGGCCAGAACAACGCCGGTGGCGGAGAGAGACAATCCGAAAGGAGGCCGGCCTCCCTCCCGCGCCCGCTGATTGATGGTCGGCGGTTGACCGAGGCGGAAATCTGGCTACTAACTCCGGCTCCCAGCCGGCGGATCCGTTCGCCAGCCCCGGGGTGTTTGCGGACGCCGGCGGTCGCGGTTATGTTCTCCGCCGCCCGGCCGCAGACCGAAAGCGAGCATGAAGACCAAATCCAAGCTGTATCTCCACCGCGCCGCCGATCGCGCCGCGCCGCGGATCGCGCGTGGTTACGATCCGAAGTTCAAAGCCACGCCCACCTACCGCGCGGAACTGCCTGACATGATGCACGCCATCGATGCCATCCAGGGCGCCAGGGTGCCCATCCAGCACGTGGGCGTGGCGAATTTTCGCCTGCCGATCAAGCTGCGCACGCGGCGCGGTGAAGTGCTCACGCTCGAGGCGAGGGTGACCGGCACCGTGTCGCTCGAGGCCGAGCTCAAGGGCATCAACATGAGCCGCATCGTGCGCTCGTTCTACGACCACAAGGACGGGCTCTTCACGCTCGAATGGCTGGGCCGGATCCTCCAGGCCTATCTGCGCCGCATCCGGAGCAAGGACGCGCGGCTGCGGATCGGCTTTTCCTATCCGGTGCTCCAGCGCAGCCTGCGCAGCGGACTCAAGGGCTGGCAATATTATCAGGTCGCGTTCGAGGGTGTGCTGACGCACACCGGCCATTACCGGCGTTTCCTGCATTTTGATTTTGTCTACTCGTCGGCCTGCCCGTGCTCGGCGGAGTTGGCGGAGCATGCGCGCGACCGGCGCGGGGTGTACGCGATCCCGCACTCCCAGCGCAGCAAGGCGCGCGTCAGCGTCGAGATCGCCGCCGGCCGAAAGCTCGCCATCGAGGACCTGCTGGCGCACTGCCGCAACGCGCTCCAGACCGAGACACAGGTGATGGTGAAGCGCGAGGACGAACAGGCCTTTGCCGAGTTGAACGGCGCTCACATCAAATTCGTCGAGGATGCCGTGCGGCTGCTGTACCATGAACTGAACGGCGATCCGCGCATCAAAGATTTCCAGGTCGCCTGCGCCCACCTTGAGTCGCTGCATTCGCACGACGCCGTCAGCGTCATCTGCAAGGGCGTCAAAGGCGGGTTTGCAGGGGACTTCATGGATTACGGCCAGCTCGTGTGTTGAAGGGCTTCTTGCCGGGGGGGCGCGGAGAGCGCGGAGAAGTTCTTTCCCGACCTCGGCTGGCCCTGTTTCCTCCTGTGCGATGGCGGGATGTGATGGTGAACCTTGCGGTCTGCACGGTGCAGCGGCCGTTTTCGCGCCCTTTGCATGAAAGGCGCGGCACGCAACGGGAGGGACGGATTCTCATCATGTTCAGGGTGAGTGCGTTGGCGCGCGATCGGGGCGACTGGCACAATTCCCGCACCATCCACGGCGGCATTTCACGATTGCCGTTCCATGACTTGGTCCAACGCATTTGCCTTTTGTCTGCTCGGTTTGGGAATGTTGTGGTTGCCGGCGCTGGCGCCGGGACTGATCTCGCCGAATCCGCCTTTCGGCACGAGCACCCGGGAGCTGTGGCTCCTGTTCATGGGCACGCTCAACACCTCGCTCGGCGCGGGCGTGCTGGGGTGGCATGCGATGCAGCAGGCTTGGCGCATCCCAGCCTGGTTCGAACCGGCTCCGCAGCCCGTCAGGCCCCTGGCGCTGCCCCGACCCGTGCGCGCCGGCGTTTAAGGCGAACAAGGAGTCAAATTCTCGCCGCTTCGCGCGAATTGCGCAGCATCCGCTTCTCCAGCGCGCGCTTGCCTAGACGCCGGGGTCGGGCATTTTCTTCAAATACGCGGGGGCTTGAGGACTCCGGTGGAAGTCAGCGAACAACCTGCCGGTGGGGTAATACTCGGTGCCGAACTGTATTTTGCCGGCCACGTCCTCGCCCGCGACCGACGCGATGAAGGCCAGGGCCAGATCAATGCCCGCCGAAACCCCCGCCGCCGTCCAGATCCTGCCGTCCCGCACGACGCGCTCCTGCACGACCTCAACGTCACCCAGCTCACGGAGACGCGACAGCGAGGACCAATGCGTGGTGGCGCGGCGTCCGGCCAGCAGGCCGGCCCGGTGCAGGATGAAAGACCCCGTGCATACCGACAGGACGGCCTGGCAGCCCGCGGCCTGCTCCGCGACAAAGCGGATCAGGTTCTCGTTGTTGACCTGCTGTCGCGTCCCTTGGCCGCCGGGGACCAGCAGATAATCCAGCCGTGGACATTCGCCGAAGCTGACATGCGGATTGAGCGACATGCCCTTGGCGCACACGACCGGATCTTTGCTCTCGGCCACCAGCAGGCACGTCTCCGGGCCCTGCAGGGACTTGCTCCAGACCGAGATCATCTCCCACGGGCCGACCAGATCCAGTTCTTCAAGACCGGGGAAAATAAGAAAACCAAAGTTCATGGGCGACGGCGGTCATGCGTGGCGGTGTGATTCGACCGGGATGGCATCAAGGGCGCATTTCGCACGGTGATTGGAGCGCAAGCATCCACGTAATCAAGGCGGGAAATCGTGATCAGGGTTTGTCCCAAGCGGACCGTCACGCCGGAGGAATCTTGAAATCAGCCGGCCCCGGGTGCACAAAGGCCGCGCATGCTCCCCGGGCGACAGACGATCTTGGTCGTCGAAGACGAGCCACCAATTGCGGAGACGATTGTCTACGCCCTGCAAACCGAGGGCTTCGCCACGCTGTGGAAGACGACCGGCCGTGATGCGTTGGCCGCGCTGGCGGAGCACAATGTCGCACTGGTGGTCCTCGATGTCGGCCTGCCCGACGCGAGCGGATTCGATGTCTGCCGGGAAATCCGCCGGAGCGCGAACGTGCCAGTGATTTTTCTGACGGCGCGCAGCAGCGAGGTGGACAGGATCGTGGGCCTGGAGATCGGGGGTGACGACTATCTCGCCAAGCCGTTCAGTCCGCGCGAACTCACGGCGCGCGTCCGCGCGGTGCTGCGCCGCACGAGCGGGCGGAGCCGTCCGGCGGCAGCCGCGACGTCGTCGGCACCGTGGCAGCATGACGAGGCACGCTGCCGGATCAGCTACCGGGGCCGGGCGCTCGACCTCACGCGCAACGAATACCGGCTGCTCGGCGCGCTGCTCGCGCAGCCCGGGCGGGTTTTCAGCCGCGACCAGTTGATGACGGCGGCATGGGATGATCCGGGCGCCGCGCTTGATCGCACGGTGGATGCCCACGTCAAGTCGCTGCGCGCCAAGCTGCGCGCGGCCGCGCCGGAGGCCGATCCGATCGTAACCCACCGCGGGCTGGGCTACTCGCTGCGGGAGGAGCCGTGAGCTTGCGAATCCGGCTGCTGCTCCTGTTGATCGCCATCTATGGCGCCGGGGGCTATTTTTTGACGCGTTGGGCGCTGAACC
>JBGOXZ010000048.1:0-11675 GCA_041479395.1 Opitutaceae bacterium | reverse complement strand
GGTGGCGCGCGGCCAGCTGCACGCCGTCGGGTGTGGCAATCTTGAGAATCTCGGGCCCATCCGGATAGGTCGGCGGCGGCGGTACGAAGATCATCCGGTCGGAAGCCAGCCACGCATAGACCATGAACGCCGCGTAGGCGAACACCAAGGCGCCCGCCGCAACCTGAAGATACTGGAGCAAAGCCATCACCCGTCGCCGCGGCATGTCACGCTCCGGCGAGGAAGTCGCGCACCGCGTCCAGCACGCGTTCGCGCGGCACCTCGCGCTCCGCGCGCCCCGTAAGGTCGCGCACCTTGACGACGCCGCGCGCCAATTCGTCGCCGCCGTAGAGCAACGCAAGCTTCGCCCCCGACTCGAGCGCGGTCTTGAGCTGTTTGCCAAAGACCAGCCCCTTCAGAGTGTATTCCACGCGGACGCCGGCGGCGCGCAGTTGATGAATGTCGGGAAACGCCGCCAACCGACCCGCCTCCCCGTCGTAAGCCACATGGACGTCGGGCGTATTGACATACGCCGGCATCAGGCCGCGTTCCTCCAGCAGAATGCCCGTGGTCACGTCGCCGATGGCAAAGCCGACCGCCGGCAGGTCGGGCCCACCGAGTTTCTTGACGAGATCGTTGTACCGCCCGCCGCCGGCGAGCGCACGCAGATCGCCCTTGCGGTCAAACGCCTCGAACACAAAGCCGGTGTAATAGGCCAGCCCGCGCACCACGCCGAGATCGACCTCGAGGAAGTTGGCGAGACCCATCGCCGCGAGCCCGTCGAGCAACCGGCGCCACTCGCCCAGCCGTTCGTCGAGCTGCGCGCCGCCCAATCGCTCCAGCGTGGACGCGAGCTGCTCGAGACTCTTGATCTGCAGAAATGCCAGCACCTTCTTCTTCAGTGCGTCGTCGAGCGGCCCAAACTGATCGGTGTACCCTTGGAAGGCTCCGTCGCCGACCTTGTCGTACTTGTCGATGGCGACGAGCAGCGCGCGCACGCGCGCCTCATCGAATCCGAGCGCCTGCAGGTAATAGAACCACAGATCACGGTCGCTGAGCCGCACCTTGAAATCCTGCTCGGTCAGCCCGAAGGCCGTGAAGCACCGGATGAGCAGCGCGATGAGCTCGACCTCCGCCTCCGGGCCGGGCTCGCCGAAAATGTCGGCGTTGAGCTGGAAGAAACTGCGTTGCCTGCCCTTCTGCGCGCGCTCGTAGCGGAAAAACTCACCGATGTTGAACCATTTGATCGGCCGTTTGAGCGCGCTGGCCTTCGCCCCGACCAAGCGGCACACCGAAGGCGTCAGCTCCGGTCGCAGGGCCACCTCGCGCCCGCCCTTGTCGGGGAAACTGAACAGCTGCTGCTCGATCTCCTCGCCCGACTTGGCCTTGTAGAGCTCGAGCGGCTCCAACACCGGAGCGTCGTATTCGGCGAAGCCGAACGCCAGCGCGCTCTGGCGCCAGAGACGGAAAATGTGGTTTCGGCGCGCCAGCGCCTCAGGGTAAAACTCCCGGAATCCGGGCAGGGACTGAAACAAAGGCATGCAACCGCTCAGGTTGCAGGCGGGGGCGGCGTTTCGCCACCCTTATTTTGCAGCGCTCCCAGATCCAGTTTCTTGAGCTTCGCCTTCAGGATCTTGCCGGATTTGAATTTGACCACCGCCCGCTGCGGAATGATCACCTCGGTTTCCGGCTTATTGGGATTGCGGCCCACACGCGCCTTGCGTACCTGCACTTCCAGCACGCCGAAATTGCGGAGCTCTACGTTCCGGCCGTCCGCCAGCGCATTCATGACGATATCCAAAGTCATCTGTACCGTGGTCTGCACCTCTTTCTGCGGAAATCCGGTCTTCTCGTAGATTTGCAGCACAATCTCGCGTTTTGTCAGGTTGGTCGACATGGTGTTTCCTTTCTAGAGAGTCAAAGTGAGAACGCCCCAAGGTATTCGAAGGGTGAACCCCGTCAACATCAAAGGCTTACAATTTCCTTAAAATGAGTGATACGCCCACATCCGATCCCTATGAGCATCTGCCCAAGCCGATTCAGGAACTCCTTAAGGGCTCGAACGTTAAGTCGTTTTTCACGCGGCCGGCATCAGCACCTGATGCCGCCGCCGAGGATGCCGCGGACGAGGTCGACAAAAAACACGAAGCCACCCTCCGGCGCATCCGTGAGTTCAATCTGAAGCCGCGGGAGATACGCGATTATCTCGACCGTTTTGTTATCCAGCAGTCCGAGGCCAAAAAGGTGCTCTCGGTTGCCATCTGCGACCATTACAACCACGTCCGCCAATGCCTCGAGGACCCGGCCCTGCGGGAACGCGATTACGCCAAGCAGAATATCCTGCTGCTTGGTCCCACCGGCGTCGGGAAGACCTATCTCATGCGCTGCATCGCCAAGCTCATCGGCGTGCCCTTTGTGAAAGCCGATGCCACCAAATTCTCCGAGACCGGCTATGTCGGTGGCGATGTCGAGGATCTCGTGCGCGATCTCGTGAAGGCCGCCGACAGCGACGTCGACCTGGCCCAGTACGGCATCATCTACATCGATGAAATCGACAAGATCGCCACCGCCACCGGCAGCGCCGTGGGCCGCGACGTCTCCGGCCGCGGCGTGCAGATCAACCTGCTCAAGCTGATGGAGGAGACCGACGTCAACCTGCACAGCCAGACCGACATCGCGGGCCAGATTCAGGCGCTCATGGATTTTCAGCGCCAGGCGCGCCCGCGCAAGCGCACCATCAACACACGCCACATTCTCTTCATCGTCAGCGGCGCCTTCGACAAGCTCGCCGAGCAGGTCAAGCGCCGCATGCAGAGCGGCCAGATCGGCTTCGCCTCCGCGGGGCGCGACCGGCCGGCGGATGACACCGACCTCCTCCAGTTCGCGCAAAGCCGCGATTTCATCGATTACGGCATGGAGCCCGAATTTGTCGGCCGCCTGCCCGTGCGCGTGGCCTGCCAGGCGCTCACGGCCGAGGATTTGGAAAAGATTCTGCTGACGTCCGAGGGCAGCATCCTCCAGCAGTACCGCGCCGATTTCTCCGGCTACGGCATCGATTTTGAAATCACCCCCGAGGCTGTGCGGGAGATCGCGGTCCAGGCCCAGACTGAAAACACCGGCGCCCGCGGTCTCATGACCGTGCTCGAACGCGTGCTGCGCAATTTCAAGTTCGAGCTGCCCTCGACGGCCATCAAGTCGTTCCGGATCGACCGCGCCACCGTCGCCCAGCCGTCCGGGGCGCTCCAGACCCTGCTCCGGATGAACGCGGCGCAGCAAAGCGACGTCCTCAAGGCGGACGTGGCCGCCTTTGCCGCGCGCTTTCAGAAGGATTACGGCTTTGAGCTGGCCTTTGAAAATGCCGCGATCGAACGGCTCATCGAACTGAGCCTCGCGACCGACAAGACCATCCGCGCGCTGTGTGAGGAGAAATTCCGCGACTTCCACCACGGGCTCAAGCTCATCGCCGGCGACGGCGAGCCGCGCCGCTTTGCCATCACCCGCGAGGTGGTCGACGCGCCCGACAAGGTGCTGTCGCGTTGGGTCGTCGACCGTTTCAAAGGCGCCGCCGACCGTGGCGCCTAGCCGAGAATCCAACGTCGGGCGTCTCAGGCCGTCCGCCCGCGATGAGGTTTGCCCTTCCCTGCTTTCGCCCTTCGACTTGGCGGACGTCGCATCGCCCGGTGCGACCTTTGCCCCTCTGAGCCATGCCTGATCCCGCCGAGATCAAAACGATGTTTGCGCGCATTGCGCCCCGCTACGATCTCGCCAACCGGCTGCTGAGCGGGGGCGCGGACGTGCGGTGGCGGCGCCAACTCGTGGCGGCCGTGCGCCGTGCCCAGCCGCGGGTGGTGCTCGATCTCGCCACGGGCAGCGGCGACGTGGCTTTCGCCCTGGGCCGCAGCCTCCCCTCCGACGCGCAAATCATCGGCATGGATTTCTGCCAGCCGATGCTCGACGAGGCGGAGGCCAAAAAGCGCAGAGTCGGCGGCGGCGCCAACATCAGCTTTCGCCAGGGCGACGGCATGGCGTTGCCCCTGGCTGATGCCACCGTCGATGCCATCACGATTGCCTTTGGCTTGCGCAACATGACGGACCGGGCCCGCGCCTTGCGGGAGATGCGCCGCGTGCTCCGGGCACCCCGGGGCCGGCTGTTCGTGCTGGAATTCTCCCAGCCGCATCCGGCGGTCCGCCCCTTCTATTACCTCTATCTCAAGCGCGTGCTGCCGCGCCTGGCCGGCCTCATCACCGGCGATCGTGCGGCCTACGAATACCTGGGCGGTTCCATCGATCAATTTCCCGATCGCCTGAGCCTCTGCGGCGAATTCCGCGCCGGCGGATTCTCGAACGTCACCGCGACTGCCATGACGTTGGGCATCGTCGCGCTGCACGAGGCGATGGTTTGACCCCGATCCGGCGTCGGGACTCCCGCTCGCGTCCCGGCACTCCGGCCGACCATGCGCTGCTGTGCCTGCCGGCGCACCGTGCGCTCCCCCTGTTCCCACGTTTCCACCCTGGCCAGCCATTGGACGGACCGGCGGCGGCAATCGACGCCCAGCGACCGCTTCCTAACTGGCGTCAAGAACAATGTGAAGCAATTTTCATGCTAGTTTTGAAATCTGCAAACTTGCCAGTCACCTGGGACTGCGCTTCCCTGTGATCGTGGCAGCCCTCAAACTCATCCTCAACGAACTCCACTACGAGCTCGTCCGCAAGATAGCGGAAGGCGGCATGGGCGTCGTCTATGAGGCGCTCCAGCACGGCACGGGCAACTTCCGCAAGGTCGTTGCCATCAAGCTGATTCGGGAGGAGTACTCCAGCATACCGGAGTTCCAGAAGAACTTCATCGGTGAGGCGCGCCTCGTGGCCGACTTGATTCACACCAACATCGTCCAGACTTACCATCTCGGCTTGGTCGGCGGACAGCACTTCATGGTGATGGAGCTGGTCAACGGCGTAAACCTGGAGCTGTTCATGGAGCGGCATCGCGCACTGGACCGCCCCGTGCCCGTCGACTTTGCCGTCTTCATCGCCTCGCGCGTCGCCCGCGGCCTGACCTACGCCCACCAGAAAACCGGACGCGACGGCCACCACCTCAACATCGTGCATCGCGACGTCAACCCGAAGAACGTCATGCTCGCCTATGAGGGCGACGTGAAGCTGACGGACTTCGGCATCGCGAAGGCTTTGAACCTGATGTACAACGAAGAGGGCAAAGTGGTCCCCGGCAAGGACGAGTATTGCTCGCCCGAGCAAGCCAGCTACGCCGTCACCGATGCACGCGCCGACCTCTTCTCCCTGGGCATCGTGCTGACCGAGATGCTGCTTCGCCGGAACATCTTCCGGGCCGACGACCGGCTGCAATCGCGGAAGAACGTGCTCAGCATGCCAATTCCGCGTTTCTCCGCCCTCCGGCCGGATATCGACGAGAAACTCGAAACGATCCTCCACAAAGCCCTGGAACGCGATCGCAACAAGCGATACCAGGCCGCCTCCGATTTGCTGACTGACCTCGAACTGTATCTCTACAGCGACCGCTATGGTCCCACCAACGAGAAGCTGGGGGTTTACCTGCGCGAATTGTTCGGCCAGCCCGAGCCGACTGGCGCACTGCTCACTTCCGAGCCGTCGCCGGTGGTCTAGCCACTGCCCGGCATGCGCGCCACCTGACTCATGAGCGGGCCGGGTCTACAACAGCATCTCAGTCAGCGCCAGACCCAGCAGATGGTGCTGGCACCGCAGCTGCGCCAATCGTTGAAGATCCTCCAGGTGGCCGCACTCGACCTGCGTTCCGTGATTCAGGAGGAACTCCAGAGCAATCCGACGCTCGAGGAAGAGCCGATGGAGGGGGAAAGCTTGGAACAAACCAGCGCGGACGAGTCGCCCGGCGCGGACAACAAGGACGAGGCGGAGCGGCGCGAGGAACTCGATTTCTCGAAGGAATTTCAAGTCCTCAACAAGCTCGACGACGACTGGCGCGACTACATGGCACAGGTGGGCGGCGCGCAGCCCTACACCTCCGAGGCGGCAGAAAAACGCCAGCATTTCTTCGATTCGCTCGTCACCGAGACTTCGCTGCAGGAGCATCTCATGCGGCAGGCCGAGCTCGCGGACTGCACGCCCAAGGTGCTCGCCGCCGTCCGTTACCTGGTCGGCAGCCTCGACGACCGCGGCTTTCTCACCGCCACCCCGGCCGACATCGCGCTGATGTCTGGCCTCGCCCTCGAGGACGTGCAGGCCGCCCAGCAACTGCTCAAGACTTTCGACCCGCCGGGCATCGGCGCCCAGAACCTGGGGGAATGCCTGCTCTTCCAGCTGGAGGCGAAGGGCCGCGGCACGTCGCTGGCCGCCCGGATCATCCGCGAACAATTCGAGCTGCTCACCCGCCGCCGCATCCCCGATCTGGCCCGCCGCCTGGATGCGTCCGTCGACGAAATCCAGGCGGCCATCGAGGAGATCGGCACGCTCGATCCGGCGCCGGGACGCCGTTTCGCCGATGACAGCAACCGGGTCGTCGTGCCCGATGTCACCGTCGAGAAAGACGGCGACAAATGGCGGATCGATCTCAACAGCGATTACATCCCGCGCCTGCGGATCAGCCAGACCTACCGGGAGCTCATTGCCAAGGGCCAGCTCTCCAAGGAGGAGCGCGACTATCTGCGCGAGCGCATGCGCTCCGGGCGTTTTCTCATCAACTCCATCGAACAACGGCAGCAGACCATCGAGCGCATCACCCGCGAGATTCTCACGGTGCAGGAGGAGTTCTTCGAACACGGGGTCGCCAAACTGAAGCCGCTCACCATGACGCAGATTGCCGACGCCGTCGGCGTGCACGAGACCACCGTCAGCCGGGCCATCGCCAACAAATACATCAAGACCCCGCACGGCGTCTTCGAATTCAAATACTTCTTCACCCCCGGCTATAAGGCGCAGAGTGGCGCGTCGGTCTCCAACACCAGCGTGAAGGAGATGATCGGCGACCTCATTGCCGGCGAGGACAAGGCCCATCCGCTGAGCGACCAGGAAATCGTGGCCAAGCTCCAGGCGAAGGGCATCAACATCGCCCGCCGCACGGTCGCGAAATACCGCGAGGAGCTCGGTCTCCTGCCGAGCAACCTGCGCCGCGAGTACGCCTGAGTTTCTTCTGCGAAGGAGGACTTGCGAGACGGGCTGTGGCGGGACAAAACCCTCTCCTGAGGCCAGCCATGCATTCGGGCAATGCGACTAGGATATTCCGCGGCTCAGTTTCGCTCATGACGGCGCTGCTCATATGCGCTCCGGCCGGGCGCGTGAACGCCGCCGGCGGCGCAGGCGCACCGTGCGACCGGGCATGCCTGGACGGTCTGGTCGATCAGTATTTCGCGGCGTTGGTCGCGCACGATCCTTCGCGCCTGCCACTGGCAAAGACCGTGAAGTACACCGAAAACGGTCAGATGCTGAATCTGGGCGACGGGATGTGGGGCCCGGCGGGCAGCCACGGCGACTACCGGCTAACCTTCGCCGACCCGGAAGCCGGGCAGGTCGGTTGCCTCACCGTGGTCGAGGAGAACGGCCACCCGGCGGTCGTAGGGCTTCGGCTGAAGGTGGAAAACCAGAGGATCAGCGAAATCGAAGCGATCGTCGCGCGCAAGGCGCACGACGCCTGGGTCAAACCGGAGGGACTGATCGATCATCCGATCTTTCGGGAAGCGCTCGCGCCATCGGAACGGCGTCCGCGCAAGGAGATGATCGCCATCACCAACTCCTATTTCGAAGGGCTCGAACAGGCGACCGACAAGCTCACCCCGTTCGATCCGAATTGCACGCGGGTGGAGAACGGCAACATCACCGCCAACAATCCCGGGGGGCCGAGCCCGATTCACAGGATGACCGCGGGCGAACAGTTCGCGACCGGGTTTTCGAAATTCATCACCCACATCCGCGAGCGGCGCTTTCCTGTGGTGGACGAAGAGCGCGGATTGGTGTTTGCCATCATCTTCTTCGATCACGCCGGCACCGTGAAGACGGTGACGCTGGCGAACGGGACGACCTTTACCGTTCCGCCGCCCTACGACACGCCGTACACGTTTCTGATCGGCGAGCTGTTCAAGATCAAGGACGGCAAAATCTGCCGCATCGAAGCGGTGCTACTACCGGTACCCTACGGCATGCGGTCCGGCTGGAGCGGCGGCCGGTGAGCCCGACACCTCGAAGGAGAAAGGAAAATGAACATGAACCCCATTCGTTGGCGCACATTTCATGCGGGGCTGAGTCTGGTGGTCGGTGTCTTCGCAGGTGCCGCATCCGGCGCAACGGGTACCTCCGACCGTGACGGCCTGAAGGCGCTCGTTGACGCCTACTTGAAAGCGCTGGGGGCGCACGATCCGGCCGGCCTGCCGCTCGCGAGCCCGATCAAGTTCACCGAGAACACCGCCCCGATGCCGCTGGGTGACGGCCTCTGGCTCAACGTCTCGGAAGGTCCGACGACCTTCAAGGTCTACGCGCTCGATCCCACGTCAGGGCACGCCGGCTTCTATGGCGTCATGAAGGAACTCGGCGAGCCGGTGATTCT
Organism: Opitutaceae bacterium; assembly: GCA_041479395.1. Taxonomy (GTDB): domain Bacteria; phylum Verrucomicrobiota; class Verrucomicrobiia; order Opitutales; family Opitutaceae; genus Fen-1467. The sequence goes on along the minus strand of JBGOXZ010000048.1, from coordinate 3,148 downwards.
GGCGTTGAGGCTCAAGGTGGAGAACGGCCAGATCACTGAGATCGAGCACGTCGTGGCGCGGCGGCTGGGCGATCGCGCGACGCCGAATCTTGCCGCGCCCCGCCCCGGGCTCGTGCAACCCGTGCCTCCGCCGGAGCGTGTCCCGCGGGAGGAGATGCTGCGCATCGCGGATGCGTATTTCGAATCCATTGAGCACAACAATGGCGACCTCGCGCCGTTTGCGGACGACTGTGCGCGCCACGAGAACGGCGTCCAGACCACCACCAACAAACCGCCCGATCCCGCCCAGTTCGGCACCACCGCGAGCGAGCAACTCCGGCTGGCCATGGCGCGCATCGATGCGTGCGGCGTCCGCGCCCAAATGAGCAGCCACATCCTCGATTACATCACGCGCATCCGGCCGCGGCGATTGCTGATCGCAGACGAGGAGCTGGGCTTGGTGTTTGCGTTCCCGATGTTCGTGCATCGCGGCGGCATGCAGACGACCAAGATCGTCGGCGTGCCCGGCGTCGACCGGGTGTCGCGGCCGATCGCTCCGTTCAATCTGCAGGCGGGCGAAATCTTCAAGATTCGCGGCGGCAGGATTCACGAGATCGAAGCCGATGGCGTGGTCCTGCCCTACGGCTCCAGCACCGGCTGGGGCGGATAGCGGGCGCGGCGCGATCCCTTGGGAGATCACCAGAATGACGACACGTAATCCATGGTCGGTTCTCGGGTGCGCCGCCCTGAACCTGTTGATCGCCGCCGTGGCGTACCCGGCCGCGGCCTCCCCGGGGGGCCGGTGTGATCGGGCCTGCCTCGAAGGCTGGGTGGACCGATATCTCGAGGCGGTGGTCGCCCACCAACCCGCCCGGGTGTCGCTGGCCAAAACCGTCCGCTTCACCGAAAACGGCCAGCGACTGGAGGTGGGCGACGGACTCTGGAACACTGCCAGCGCGCGCGGCTCCTACGCGCTCTACGTGGCCGATCCCGAGGCGGCGCAGGCCGGCTTTTTCGGAACCATCCGCGAAAACGGCAAACCGGCAATTCTCGCGCTGAGGCTCAGGATCGTGTCCGGCGAGATTACCGAGATCGAGACGCTCGTGGCGCGCGACGAACCCGGAGCGCTCCGGCTGGAGAAGCTGGGCGCACCGAACCCGGTGTTTCTGGCCGCGGTGCCAGCGGCTGAACGCGCCGCGCGCGGCGAGCTGATCAAGACCGCCAACATGTACTTTACCGGGCTCGAACGAAACGACGGCAGAGGCATCTACCCGTTCACCCCCGACTGCAATCGCATCGAAAACGGCAAGCAAACCACCAACCAGCCGGCGGAGACACCCCAGCCGTTCGACATCGGCGCGCTGGGATGCAAGGCGCAGTTCGAGACGGGTTTCTTCCGGTTTGTGACGCGGATCCGCGATCGCCGTTTCGTGGTGATCGATGAGGAGCGCGGCCTGGTGCTCGCGTTTGTCTTCTTTGACCACGCCGGCAACATTCCGAGCGTGACCTTGACCGACCACCGGACGGTGCCGATCGGGGTCGCGCGTCCGTGGACGTGGGAAATCGCGGAGTTGTTCAAGGTGGAGCGCGGCCTGATCCGGCAGGTCGAGGCGGTGTTGCAGGAATCTCCTTACGGGATGAATTCCGGCTGGAGTTCGTGGGCAGACGGATTGTCCAGCGAAGCGAGGCGGTAGCACGGCGTGAGACCGGCGTGGAGTCCGGGCAAAACTGCGTCGTTCAGAGAAATCCGGCCCGCGAGGTCGTGGGCCCCCTTCCCCGCAGATTCAGTTTCCTGTCCGTGGTCAGTCCGGGGCCAGCGTCAAGCCGGGCGCGATGGTGAGCGCTTCGCCCTCGTTCGCCGTGCAGCCCGCCGGATCGAACCACGCCGCGAAGCCGATCATCCCCGCGTTGTCGCCGGTGTGGCGCGGTTGCGCGGCGTGAAACGGAATGCCTTGGTCCCGGGCCGTCGCCTCGAACGCCGCGCGCAGCGGACCATTGTTAGCGACGCCGCCCGACAAGCCCAGGCTCGCATAGTGGCCTTGCCCTGCGCCCGCCTGCCCTGAGCTCGTCGAATGGGCCGAATCCGCCGACGGGCCGCGCTCAAGCGCCGCCGCGGTCTTCTTCACCAAGGCGTCGACCACCGCCTGCTGATAGCTCGCACACAGATCGTCCATCCTCGCCGCCACCTCGTCGGTGCTCATTTTCTCCACGAGATAACGCAGGCTCGTCTTCAGGCCGGAGAAACTGAACGACAGGTCCCCGTTCGGCTGGACGCCGCGGGGAAAACGGTAGGCGTCGGGGCGGCCGGCCGCGGCGCGCTGCTCGATGAGCGGCCCGCCCGGATAGCCGAGCCCGAGCAGTTTCGCGCCCTTGTCGAGCGCCTCGCCCGCCGCATCGTCGCGCGTGCAGGACAGCATGGCGATGCGGCGTCCGCGATCGATTTCGAACAGGAGGGTGTTGCCGCCCGACACGATCAGCCCGAGATGGGGCAGCAGGGCGTCCAGACGGCTGCCGAACGACGCCGGCGCGGACTCGTGCACCGCGATGAACGGCGACCAGGCATGACCCCGCAGATGATTCACTCCGAGCAACGGCACGCGCCGTTCGAGGGCCAGCGCTTTCGCCGCCGCCAGACCGATCGCGAGGCACCCGGCCAGCCCGGGACCGTGCGTGACGGCCACCGCCGTGATCCCGTCCAAATCAACGCTCGCCCGCAGCCGCCGGAGCAACGGCGGAAGGTTGCGCAGGTGTTCGCGCGTCGCGAGGTCGGGGACCACGCCGCCGTACTGCTCATGCAGGGCGATCTGGCTGTGCACCAGCTCCAGCGTTAGACCGCGCGCTGGATCAAACACGGCCACCGCGGTCTCGTCGCACGAGGTCTCGAGGGCGAGGATCATCTGTTACCTTCCATTTGTCTTTCCGAGCGTAGCGAAGCATCCCGTGAAACGCCGCCCGCAGTTTTGGCGCCGTCCCTTTGGATCCTTCACTTCGTTCAGGATGACAAACCATGAGTTCATGTGCTGGAGCCGAAGCGACGAGACAATTGAGCTCTAAGCCGGGAAGATTCAGTTGAGAAGGGAGGCACCGTTTGGCGGGATAGAATAATGAGAGAGAAGATTCTTATCCCCGAGCCTCGACCGGAGGCGAACCAAACGGTGCGGGTGGAGAT
>JBGOXZ010000047.1:0-11685 GCA_041479395.1 Opitutaceae bacterium | reverse complement strand
GATTGCCGCCGGTCGTGGTCCGCGGAGTCAGGTTCAAGGCGGGACTCAAGTCGCCGAAATTCGGACGCGTGATCGTGCGCCCCGCCGAATACCGGAAGAGCAGATTTGTATCCAGCTTCACGCGCCCGCTCAGTACCGGCAGCACATCCCATTGGCTCTTGCTGCCGTTAAGCGGAGACCCGTCGGACAGATTACCGATCAGGCTCTGGTCGGTTTTCGCGACGCGCACGCCAAACAAACCCTCAAGCGGATACTCGCCGGTGCCGATCTTGTAGCCTGCCTGAACGTAAGCGGCATAGGTTTTCTCGGTGTCGGTGAACGACTTCGTCGGATCGAAAGTTGGATCCGCGACCGGCCGGCCGAAGATCGGGCGGAGGGTGGCCACCTGGTCACGCTGGAAGTCTGGGTTGCCCGCATACCAATTCGCCGCACCGAACTCGCCTTTCGAAAACAGGCCGTCGGGCGAGAGGCCGCCGAAGCCGGGAACCGACGCCGTTGGCGTGACGCCACGCCCTGCCGCTGGCGGTATGTCGTCCGCGCTCGTCTGGCGCGACCGCGCCTCGCGATCGGTGATGCGGATGCCGCCCTTGATGTTCGTCAGCACGCCGCCATTCTTGAGCATGTAGTCGGCATCGGCCTTCCAAACTCCCTGGTGGCTCGTCGCGTAGCCGTGGTTGTCGAACAATCCCCAAAAGCGGTAGTTGCTGGCATTCTGATAGTCATTGCCCGCGATGCTTATGTTCGTGCCCGTGCTGTTGTTAAGATCGAACGTGAAGGTGGGGGTGGTTGGAGCGACATATTGCACGTCGACGATGACGGCCCGATTCTTGAAGCTGCTCCAGTTGTAGACGCCTTCGGTCGAGAGCTTGAGCGGGCCCCGCGTCCACTTGGCGCCGAACACGGCCTGATAGCTGTCGGTCTTGTCGTCGAAAGCCTGGGTGCTGTTCAAGTGGAAGTTGTTCGTGGTCACCTCGCTCTTCACGATGTTGGTACCCGGGATCAGATTGACCGTCTGAAAGGCGCCAAACCGGGGGAAGCCGATGAAGAAATACACATCGTGCTTGTTGCGGTAGTTCGTGTACAGCACGTCGGAGTAGAACTCGAGTTCGCTGTTCGGCCGCCACTGCAGGGAAAGGTCGTAGCCGTTGCGCTTGCGGTCACCGGGCGTGACCAGCGAGCCGGCCGTAAACGGCAACTGGATGGTCGTATTGCCGCCCGCGATGGCGGGGTCGACCCCGACCGGCTCCCACAGGTAATTGAACACCCGTTGGTCCATGAAGTGATATCGGTTGCCGGAAACCGACAACAAGGCGCCGGCCTCACCGCCGCCGGTTAGCTTCCACCGATCGCTCACCAAGACGCTTCCGACCCAGCTCGTCTTGCCCGAATATTTGCCGGAAATCGCGCGGCCGCTGGCGGCGAACTCGGAGCCCTTGAAATCGAGAGGCCGGTGCAGCCGGATGTCGATCAGCCCGGCGATGCCTCCTTCGATTTGCTCCGGCGTGCTCGTCTTGTAGACATCCACACCGGCCACCAACTCGGCGGGGATGTCCTGCAGCGCGAGGCCGCGGCCCGTGCCGGTGAAAATCTCCTCGCCGTTCAACGTCGTGCCCAAGTTCGGCAATCCGCGGATTACAACCGAGTTCACCTCACCGTTGTCGCGCCCGACCTGGATGCCGGGCACGCGCTGGAGCGCATCGGCGACGGTGTTGTCCGGCAGCTTGCCGATGTCCTGCGCGACGATCGAGTCAACAAACTGCAGAGAGTTTTGCTTGATCTCTTCAGCGTTGATCAAACTGGCGCGCAGGCCAGTCACGACAAATTGTTCCATGGCAACCACCGGCTCGCCCGGCGCGGGCTGAGCGACAGTCTTTGGCGCCGGTTGGTCGGCGGTCGTGTCCTGGGCATGCGCTGGGCTGATTCCAAGGAACAAAGCCAGCGTAGACAGGGAGCAGAGCGCAACGATAGTCTTGGTGCGGCAAGAAAATCGTCGGCGCGAATCAGGGTACAGTGTGGTAGTCATTAGGTAGTAGGGGTTAGGGACTGCAACGGGGGAATGCCGAGTGCAATTAGAATACTTGGACTGGGCACTCTTGACCTATTGAGTTCCGTCCTTACATGCGCCATCTGTCTCTCAAAACCGACACAGGCACCTACGTTCAAGGCATTTGCGTGTGGCTGCGGTGCAGTGGAGTTTGCCCACCTGCCGCGAGAGGGGGTGTCATCCCATCATAAACAGCTGAACATGAGTTGATAGCCTCCACCGGATTGCGGTTCGCATGCGGCGATTGTCGCAGGCAACCCAGCAAGCAACCCTCCGGAACAGCGTGCCGCGAGAGAATCTGGATGGAGGCCGTCAAAGAGCCGGTGAACCGGAGCCGCGAGTGGGCGATCGCGATCGTCAGATGGATCCGGATCGTCGACCGAAGTTGCGTCCGCACTCCGTTGGCTGACGCGCCGCTGGCAAATGTGGAATCGCAGGCTGCGCATCACCCAACGAAATGATTCGCGTTTGCCGAGGCCGCCAGCCCGCGGATGAACAAGACCGGTGCGGGCAGCCCGCGACGCGGCCGCTCTGGTGGGCTCATTGACGGCGGGAAGCCGTCTCGATCAGCGTCATTGCCTCACGCAGGAGAATCCGGGCCAGGCCCCAGTCAAACCAGAAGCCCTGCACGGGAGTACCACGATCCGCCCGGCTTTTGTATTTGCTCTCGATGATCTCGCGGCCCCCACCCAGTTCTGAATAGGCTTCGTCGACCCGGCCCAGTTGATGGTAAGACATGGCCAGGATCACGCGGGCGGTTGCGGTCCGTGGGGCGTTGTACTCCGGATAGGCCAGGCACCGCCGGCACCACTCCACCGCCTTGGGATAGTCGCCTCGACGATACTCCCATAGGGCGAGGGAGACAGATCGCCAGGCAGCATTGAACGCATCGCCGTCGGCATCCGCCTCCGCGAAAGACTTCGCCGTGGCCTCGGCGAGCGGGCTCATAGCCTCAATGACCCGCTTGTTCGCCGGCAAAAGCAGGCTGATCTTCACGATCCGATCGGCGAACGGACAAGGCGTCCCGACAAAGCGGGCGATCGCCTCCTGACGGAAGCGCTCATAGCCGTCGGTATCACCCAACTCGATGAGCGGCGGGCCGCGCTCCAGATAATCCAAGGTGGAAACATCCACGCCATCGAGCTTGTTGATCCGCAGGAGCACCGCAAATCGCTCAGCCGCTTCCTTCCACCGGTTATGGAGCGCATGCCACTCACCCATCGCGCGGAACACGGCGGCACCCTCCACCGTAGGCTGGGTGAGAACAATCTCCCGCAACAGATTATCGGCTCCATCGAATCTTTCCTGGCTCACCAGCAGGGCGGCCTGCGTGATCTTCTCCCTGACTTCCGCGTCGTGGCGCAGACGGGCCTCCTGTTGCTCGGCGGCAACGGCTCGGTGACGGGCTTCTCTCTCCTTGAGGAAGAGCCAGGTGGAAGTGCCCATGCCGGCCACCAGCGCGGCGGCCACGGCGCCGCCGGCGGCAAACACCACCCGGTTCCGGCGGACCAGTTTCTGGAGCCGGTACATCCGGCTGGGCGGCCGGGCGGCGACGGGTTCATTGTTGAGATAGCGCTGGATGTCCATCGCCAGGCCGTTGGCTGTTTCGTAACGCCGCGTGCGATCCTTCTCCAGCGCCTTCATCACGATCCAATCGAGGTCGCCGTGCAGCAAGGCGATGAGTCTGGCGGGCTCGGCCTGGCGGGATTCGGCTGTCCTGATCGACTCCTGCCGTGGGAGCGTGTTGAGCCGGATGGAGGGCCGGGGCGGTTCCCGCTCCCGCAGCGTTCGGCGCATCTCATCGAGACCGGAGCCAATGAGCGCCTTGGCATCGAACGGAGTCTTGCCGGTCAGCAATTCATAGAGCACCACGCCCAGGCTGTAGATGTCGCTGCGGGTGTCGGTATCCAGCCCGCTCATCTCCGCCTGCTCCGGACTCATGTAGGCCGGCGTGCCGATCAACTGCGCATACGCCGTGAACAGCAGTTGATCCGTCAGTCGCGCTTCGGTCGCTTTCGAGATGCCGAAGTCGATGACTTTGGGCACCGGCACGCCGTCCTGCAGCGTGACCATGATGTTCGACGGCTTGATGTCCCCGTGAATGATGCCCTTCTGATGCGCATGCTGGATGGCATGGCAGATCTGGATGAACAGTTCGAGGCGTTGACGGGTGTCGAGGTGGTGCTGGTCACAGTACGCCGTGATTTTCACTCCGCGGATGAGTTCCATGACGAAGTAAGGTGGTCCTCGCTCCGTGGCCCCGGCGTCAAACACCCGGGCGATATTGGGATGATCCATCATCGCCAGGGCCTGGCGTTCGGCCTCAAAGCGGCCGATGACGCTCTTGGTCTCCATTCCGAGCTTGATGATCTTCAGCGCCACCCGGCGACGGACCGGCTCCTCCTGCTCGGCCATGTAGACCACGCCCCAGCCGCCCTCGCCGATCTTCTGGAGAAGTTTGTACCGGCCGATGCGGGTGCCGACCGGTTCTTCGCCGGGCTGACTGGCGCGGATTGCGCCAGCGGAAGCCGGCGTGCCCCGGGAGGATTGGAGGGAGGCCGCCGGCAGGCTCACGGCCGAGCTGCCCTCGGCGAAAAATCGCTCGGCGTCTGTCGCCGCCGCCAGCAAATCTTCAATTCTCGCGCGAAGGGCGGGATCCCCGGCACAGGCACGATCGAGAAATGCCCCGCGCTCGACCGATCCCGCCAGCTTCCGGGCGGCATCAAACAAGACCTCTTCGCGTTGGGTCGCGGTGTTCATCCTTCAGCGGTCCGCATCCGTCATGCGCGCTTCGAGCGTGAAACCCGACAACGGAAGGTCGACTGGGAGCGCGAGCGGATCATTTTGGCGCGCGAATCATTTGAAACAGCCAGGCCTTGGCATAGGCCCAATGGCGCTCCACCGTGCGCTCGGTCACGCCCATGATTTCCGCCACCTCTTGATTGGTCCGCCCGCCGAAGAACTTCAGCACGACGATCCGCGCCTTCTCCGGATCCTCGGCTTGCAGCTTCTCCAGGGCCTCATCAATCAGCAGGATTTTTTCATCCGGGGTGGTCGCGGCCAGTTCGAGTTCATCGATGTCGATCCGCAGCTGATGGCCGCCGCGCTTCAGGCGGGACTTTCGGCGCGCATTCTCGATCAGGATGCGCCGCATGGCCTCCGCCGCCGCTCCGAAAAAGTGGGCGCGGTTTTGCCACGTGCGGTCGCCGTTGCCGACGATGCGCAGCCAGGCTTCATGGACCAGGGCCGTGGGCTGCAACGTCTGCCCGGCGGCCTCCCGGGCCATTCGCGTTGCCGCGTGCCGGCGCAAATCATCGTAGACGAGTGGCAGCAATTTCTCGGAAGCGCCGCTCTCGCCCCGCCCGATGGCCTGCAGTACCTGCGTGATCTCGGTCATGAACTCAAACGGCTACCATCCGCCATGGTGCGCCCAACGCAGCCTTGGGCGCCCGCGCGCGGCAAATCGGGGTAACACTTGGCGATGGATGGATACAAGGATCGGGCCCGGCCGGCGAAGCGAGCTGGTCGCAGCGCTGGGTCAGGCGGTGCGCACCCTGCGGTGGTCGTTCTTCTCCAACTGAAGGAATCTGCCATGGGCATCGATTCTTATCCACCCCAAAATGCCGAATCGCTCGCGGCCGGGCTAGCTTAAAGATCCCATGGCGAGGAGGGACTGCCGGCCTCGGAGGCCATGGGCCGCCGGTTGAACGGCGGCGTCCGGCCTGAGTGCACCTCCCGCAGCCGCTGGTGCGTTGCCTTGGCGGCCTCGACCAGCTCGGGATACGGACGATCGGTGGCGTCGACGAAGCCGATGTTGTAGTTTTCGCCGTCCATGCGGCCGAGCACGGGCTCGTCGCGCCAGGTGAACCAGTGCGCGCCGAGGCAATAAGGCAGCGACACCGCCTGCTCGACGAAATAGCGATAACCGATGCCGCGCTCGGATTGATCCTTCGCCTGCACGAGGCCCGCGCCGAGGCCGTTGGCCGGCACGCCGATATGAAACTCGCCAATCAGGATCGGCCGGCCCGACAGGCGGTACGACCGCTCGAGCTGCTTGGTGGGCTCATACTCATAGACGTTGATGCTGCACACATCGAAAACGCGCGCCAGGCGCAGGACCTCGTCGGCCGGCTTGCCGCCGAACCGGATGCCGAGGTTGAGGTGATTCGGGTCGTATTTGCGCACCGCGGCACAGATCACATCGAGGTAGTGCTCAAACGCCACCACCACCCACTGCCTGCGACGAGCCGGGGTGTCACCTGCCGCGAGGAACTCCTTGAGCCGGGCCTTCGTCGCGGTGTCGGGCCCGGCGAGGATCAGGTCGACCACCTCGCTCTCTCGGTCGCCCCACGGCGGTTCGTTGCCGATGAAATAGCCGATCACGAGCGGATCGTCCTTGTGCGCGGCGCACTGGACGCGCGCCGCTTCATCGATGCCGCGCGCGAACGCCTCGGCGTAGAGGTCGGGCACGCCGAGGAATGTGGTTTCCGGCGTCCGCGGCCAGCGGAGGAAAACAATATTGGGGCGACCCGTGCCGCCGGTACTCAGGCCCCAGTATTCGAGGCGGCGGATCGTGCGGTTGGTTGTCGCCGGCTGGCCCACCACCCCGCCGCGGGCGCCGCCACCGAAGCCCGCCAAGCCGTTGGAGCTGGTCGAGAGAAACAGATGCCCGTGCGGATCGACGAACCACCAGAAGCCATCGATCTGCTCCACGCGGAAAAAACCCGTCGCCGTCGGCCGGCCCGCCTGCGGAGTGTCTTTGTAGCCGCCCAGCTCGCAATAGCCGAAGTCAGCTCCGCTGCCGAAGGTCTTCTCCTCGTCGGCCAGCTCCTTTTCGAGCTGCTCCCGGCTGTGGATCTTGCGCGGGTAATCGACGTGCGCCCACTGGCCAAACTCGTCCACGACCGGCTGACCTTCCAAGAATTCTGATCCCTCGTCCACCTTCGCGAGGTGGATCAAGCGGAGCTCGAGCGTCGGGCGGTTGATCGGATACTCCATCGCGAACCCCAGCGCCTCGACAGACTTCAAGTCGCCAAACGGCCCCCACACGGACATCCAGAAGGAGTTGGTCCGCCGGTTGTTCGTCGAAGCGAGATCCGTGCCCGATTTGTCCTTGCCGGCGAAGTATTGCAGGGGAATCGACGCGCGGAGCCACACATTCTGCCCGAAAGGTTGGAACTCGATGCGCCGCGGGCCGTCCGCCGTATAGGCCCAGAGGGCGAAGCGCTGCGGCGAGGTGGTCCGCATTTCGATCACCAGATGCGTGTAGCCCGTCCAGTCCGATGGCATCGCCGGATCGATGTCCTTCAGCGCCAGCCGGTGTTCGCAGAGCACGCCTTCAAAGACGAGCTGGCGCGGCCCGGCCGCGGCGAAGGCGGAGGCGGCCACGAACAAGCAAAGTGCGCGGCAATGGCGCGGGATGGACATGACTGATTTCATAGGTGGGATGGGCTAATCTGACTTGCGGATTGAATCCTGGGGTCCGGCATAGGTGTGGCGGAGATAGTCAGCGTCAACATATCCGCCGTCTTGCCGCTCGCTCGTCGCGGGCGCGGTCCCCTCGCCTCCCGGTCCGCGCCGTGGCACGCCAGGACCGGGCGACTGCTGAAGGTGTTCTGGCGGGGGCTCGGGGTGCGCCGGATCCATCTCGTTGCAGTCCTCCACGACGAGACGGGCAAGCGCCGGGACGTTCTTTCTGATGCCTCCGACGATGAGCTTGGAGAGCAGATACCCGCCGTAGCCACTGAGGTGGGTCTGGTCGGTGAACGCTTGATTCACGTTCGGCCCCATCGCAGTCCAGAGCTCCTTGCTCATCGCCCACTGGTCGATGAGAGGGACCTTTTCCTGCTCCGCGACCTCGTGCATGGCGCGGGCCCACGGACCGACTGAGTCGCCATTGGCGCGTCGTTCCATCGGCGTGACCAGGATGAGCGTGGCCCCGCGGCGGCGGGTTTCGGCGATGAACACCCGCAGGTAGGCGTTGAAGCTCGTGCCCGGTTCGGTGTAGCTCTGGGGCCACTGTGGCTTCGAGTCGTTGTGACCGAATTGAACAAGGAAGAAGTCCCCCGCTTTCATCTGGCTGAGAACCTTGTCCAGCCGAAGCCCGGTGACGAAGCTCTTGCTGGTTTCCCCGCCTTCGGCGCTGTTGCAGACCACGACCTCCGGTTTGAAGAACTGACAGATTTGCGTCGGCCAGTTTCCTCCGGGCCCGCGCCGCGGATCGCCCACGGTGGAGTCGCCCGCGACGAAGATCGTCGGCACCGCGTCGTCTTTCACGATCTCCATCGTGCAGAGGCAGGGCCGCGAGTTGTTGAACTCGATGGTGAGTTTCTCGTCCCAGCACCGGGCCTCGGCTTCTCCGGCGAGGAACATATGGACTTCGGTTCCTCCCGGCGCATTGCGCGGTGGCGGCGGAAGCTGCGGCCGCCGCACGTTGGCATAGAAAGTCCGCGTTTCGAATTCCCCGAACGCCGTGACAATGTTCGGCGCCATCAGGTGGGCCGCCTCCGTGCGAATGGTCGTGTGCGATTCTCCCCGTGCGTCGCCCAGCGTGACGGTGATCCTGTAATTCCCTTCCGGCACTTTGACGGAAAAGAAGAACGGCGGTTCGTCAGTCGTGACAAATCCGTCGGTCGGCGGATCGCCGCCACCCCGCTCCACTCCGATTGGCTTGGAGCCAAAGTCGAAACCGTAGCCGCGCTCGGAGGAATACATCTCCTCCGGAGAGACTTGCACGTATCCGTCGCGCGCCTTGCCGGGACCAAAATCGAATTTGAACTCAGCGTGAACCGGCGGCGGCGGCGGCAGTGGCCGATCGTCTGGTCGCTGAGCCAGCGATGCCTGCGCGCTCAGCATCAGGAGGCAGACAGCAGCAAGTGGGGTGATAACGGGGCGACGGGGCGAGGATCGTTTTCGCATTTTCAATGATCTCCTGAACGACGACGAGCACCTGGTCGGGTTCAATGCGACGGCGGCGACTTGCTCGGATCGGCCAGCGTGCCCGAGGCGCCCGTGTCGGTGGGCAACGGCGCCGCGTTCATAACCTCGATCGGGCCGTCGAACTCGAGGGCCGCTACAGAAACGTCGGGATCGGGCGCCGAACTCGGCAGCGACACGACCAACCCGTCCGCGGTGACGCTCGAAGCGACCGCCGCGCCGCCGGCCAGCAAACGGCCCGAGCGCGCCGCCTGCTGGATGCCGGGCAGGAGGATTTTGCCGTCCGCAGGCCAGTTCCACACGTGTAGGTAAAGGGTGGTTCCACCGCCGGGACGCACTTTCTGCGTGGTGCGGCCCCAAGGAAGTGGCTCGGAGAACGGACCGCCCCGGGTCGCGTAGATCGCCTCGCCATTTATTTTGAGCCACCGACCCATCGCGAGCAGACACTCCACTTCCGGCGCCGGGATTTCGCCCTCAGCCGTCGGTCCGACATTCAGGAGATAGTTGCCGTCCTTGCTGGTGATGTCGGACAGGTTGCGGATGAGCTGCTGCGACGACTTCCAGTCCGTATCGTCGGAGCGGTAGCCCCAGGAGCGGTTGATGGTCATGTTGACCTCGAGGACCCGTCCCAGCATGGCACTGGCGGGAATGCGTTGTTCGGAGGTCCGGAAGTCGCCCAGCACGCCGCCGCCCAGCCGGCTGTTGTGGATCAGGTGTGGATGGGACGTGACCAGATCGAAGAACGGACGCGCGCGTTCGGGCGTCATCTGATATTCGGTGTCCCACCAGAGGATGTCCGGGTGGAACATGTCCAGCAGTTCGCGGGCCTGAGGCAGCGAGATCTTGGCGAGGTATTCGTCGAAGTCGCCCTTCTGCGCGTCATCCCAAGCCGTCCCGCGGCCCTTGCCGCCGCCCGGGTTCACCCAGTCCTGAGACTGCGAGTAGTAGACGCCGAACCTGAGCCCCTTCGCGCGAACGGCTTCGGCGAGCGGGCGCAGCAGATCGCGTTTTGCGCCCGAGGCCTTGACGGCGTTCCAGTCGGAATAGGCGGTGTCATGGAGCGCGAAGCCCTCGTGATGCTTCGCGGTGATGACGATGTATTTGATGCCGGCGGCGGCGGCGAGTTGCGCCCATGCCGCCGGGTCGTACTTCGAAGCGGTGAAGTCCCTGGCGAACGCCTTGTAGTCCGCCACGGGGATCTTGCCCTGGAACATGATCCATTCGGCGCCGACCGGCTGGCCTTGCCAGAATCCGGCGGGCACGGCGTAGATGCCCCAGTGGATGAACAGGCCGAAGCGTGCCTCACGAAACCATTTCAGACGCGCCTCCTGTTGTTCCGGCGTCTCGTTCCGGACGACGGCAGGAAGGGCAGGCAGTCCGGCTGCCGGCGGCGCCATCCCCATGGCAGAGGTGGAAATGGCCGCCGGAGTGTCTGCGGGAAAAGTGCGCGCCGAAAAGATCAGAACAGGAAACAGGACGAGGAGTCTGGAACGCATGGGGCAAGAGCTATTTGCGGCTGTTTATGACGAGGACGGCGGGCTCGAGGCCCGGCGCGGTGGCCTTGACGGTGATGTCGCCGGCGACGTCGGTGCTGCGCAGGAACGCCAGGCCGCGGCCGTGGAAGACGGCATGCGTGGCGTCGCGGCAGTTCTCCGTGCTGCTCAAGTCGGCATTGCCGACCGCAAGCAATTCCGCCGGGCCGCTGACTTCGAAGGTCACTTCCTGGGCGGCCTCGGGTACGCGGATGCCACGGGCATCGACGATGCGAAACTCGAGCTGGCAAACGCCGTTGCCGTCGGCGCGCAGCGTGCGCACGTCGGGCGCGAGCTCAATCCGGCACGCCGCGCCGGCCGTCTCCAGCGTGAAGCTGCACACTTCGCGGCCGCCGTTGCGGCCGACCGCCTTGAGCGCGCCCGCTTCGTAGGGGATCTGCCAGGTGAGGACGCCCTCGACCGCGGCGGCAGCGGGCTTCACGCCGAGCGACTTGCCGTTGAGCGTGAGCTCGACCTCGGCGCAATTCGTGTAGCACGCCACGGCAACAGTCGCGCCGGCCGGCCAGTTCCAGTGCTCGGCGGCGGTGGCGCGCCGGTTGGCGGCCTCACCCGGAACGCAGAGATAGATCATCGGCTGGTCGCTCCACAGGCTCTGCCGGAACCAGGCGATCGGTTTCTTGAAGCCGCACAGGTCCAGCAGTCCCGCCCCATTGGCGCGATTCGGCCAGCGGCCGGCCTCGCCCAGATAATCGACGCCGGTCCAGAGAAACTGGCCGCCGACGTAGGCATTGTCGCGCACGGCCGCCCAAGCGGCGTAGGCGTGGCTGTTCTCACTCCCGAAGATGAAACGCCGCGGGTATTTCGCGTGCGCGGCGGCGTAGTCGGCCTCCTGGTAATTGTAGCCGACGACATCGAGCTTCTCCGACAGACCGACCGCGTTTGACATGAGGATCGAGGCGAGCGCGGCGGTGACGGGCCGCGTCGTGTCCACGGCCTTCACGGCAGCGACCAGCGGCCCGGCGCAGGTGACGAGGTTTTCCGCCCGCGGATTCGCCGGACGGTATTTGTCGCCGAGCACCGGGTGCGAGAACGGATCGTTCGGATAATCGATCTCGTTGCCGATGCTCCACAGGATGACGCTCGGGTGGTTGCGGTCGCGCCGGACCATGTCTGCCGTGTCGCGCACGCCCCACTCCGCAAAAATCTCGCCGT
>JBGOXZ010000046.1:0-11755 GCA_041479395.1 Opitutaceae bacterium | reverse complement strand
CTCGACGAGATAAGCCGCCAGAAACTGATTGCCGAGTTCGGTGCCCCGCCAGTGGTAGACCAGGCCGTTGAAGACCAGCGCCAGGGTGAGCCACACGCCGCACCAGACGAGCGCCTCCCGCATTTTCACCTCGTGCGACTCGCGTTGAAACACCCCAAGGTCCAGCGCCAGCATGGCGGCGATGAAGGCAAAGAAGCCGGCCCACGCCCACCAGGGGAGGGACGGCAGGGTGTCAACGACGGACAGGAGCGGGTGCATCAGACGCCGAAGCATTGCCGCCGCCGGCTGGGCAGAGCAAGCGGAACTGGGCGCGGCCGGCCCACCCTACAAGAGTGCGGCCCCGACCGCACGATCGTAGGCCGCGCGGGCCGTCAGATAGCTCCAGCGGGCCTGGGCGAGCGAAGCCTCGGCGCTCACCAGCACCGTCTGCGTGTCCAGCAAGTCGGTGAGCAGCGCGGCGCCGGTCTGGTAGCGCTCGCGCACGACGCGCAGGCTTTCCTCGGCGGCGCGAACATTGGCCTCGTTGGCGGCAATGGAATCCCCGGCGCGCTCGAGCTCGGCGGCGGCGGCCCACACCTCCTGGCGCACCTGCAGCACGCGGTTGTCGTAGGCTGCCTGCTCCCGGGCCAACTCGGCCTTGGTGCGCGCGAGACGATGGGCCCGGCTGTCGGCATCAAACACGGGCAGGTCGACGGCCAAACCCAGCTGCCACTCTTTCGTCGACGGCAGAAAATCGGTGTCGTTCCAGCCGTAGGAGCCATCGGCGCGCAGCTTGGGGGCGCGGGAGGCGCGCGCGCCATCCACGTTGGCGCGGGCGGCCTCGACGCGCTGCTGACCCGACCTGAGTTCAGGACGGCGGGCGATCGCCTGGCGGACGGCGGCCTCGATGTCCGGGGTGGGCGACAGCGACAAGTCCGCCGCGGGTGCGGCGATGGCGAGGGGCGTTTCGGCTGGGCGCCCCATGGCGGTGTTGAGCTGGCCGGCGGCCGTGCGCACCCGGCTGCGGGCGGTGATCAGCTGCAGCTGCGCCGACGCGACCTCGGCTTGGACGCGCAGGACATCGACCTGGGGCACGGCGCCGGCTTCGTGCCGGGCCCGGGCCAGGGCAAGATGTCCTTCGGTGCGCGCGAAATTGCGCTCCGCGACGCCCCGCAACTCCTGCGCGGCGGCGAGGGCGTAGAAGGCGGACTGCACCGAGAGGCGCACGTCCCCGCGGGTGGCCGCGGCGTCGGCTTGGGCGCTGCCGAGGCGGGCGCGCGCGGCCGCAAGGCCGGCGCGACGCTCGCCGAAATCGAACAAGGTCAGCCGTGACGAGAGCCCGCCGGTCCAGTCGTCAAGCGGACCGATCAGCTCCGGCAGACTGTGCCCCGGCAGAGTGAGGCCGGACGGCAGGAAGACGCGCCGCTGCCAGCGATGATAGCCTGCGCTGAGGTCGACCTGCGGCCAGTAGGGTGCGCGGGCCTCGCCCACCGCCTCGGACGCGGCGGAGACACCCGCGTCGGCGGCGGTGAGCAGCGGTTGGTGGTCGGCGGCGAGGCGCAGGCAGTCGTCGAGCGAGAGGGGGTCGGCGCCAGAGCTGGCGGCGAAAAGCGGGGCGGCGCCGAGCAGGAGAAGCGCGGGCAGAGCGACGAAGGTTTTCATGGGACGTGGAGGGTGGAAAGGAAGGCGGGCGGAACTCACGAGAGCGTTTTGTGAAAGCGTTTGACGGCGAAGGTCAGCACGCACAGGCCGATGACGAAGAGTGCGGCCATCTGCGGCCAGAGAATGTCAGCGCCCACGCCCTTGAGAAACACCCCGCGGATGATGATGAGGTAATAGCGCAGCGGATTGGCGAGCGTGAGCCATTGAATGACCGCCGGCATGTTGGCGATCGGGTAAATGAAGCCGGAGAGCAGCATGGCCGGGAAGAAGAAGAAGAACGTCGTCATCATGGCCTGCTGCTGGGTGCTGCTGACGGTCGAGATGAACAATCCGATGCCGAGCGTGCTCATCAGGTAGAGGGCGGTGCTGCCGAGGAGGAGCAGGAGGCTGCCGCGGATGGGAACCGCAAACCAGAACACGCCGACTGCGGTCACGAGCAGCACGTCGATGAAGCCGATCACGATGAACGGGGCGCATTTGCCGAGGATGAACTCCACCGGCCGGATCGGCGTGACCATGATCTGCTCGATGGTGCCGACCTCCTTCTCGCGCACGATGGCCATGCCCGTGAGCATGAGGGTGACGAGCATCACCAGCACCGCCATGATGCCGGGCACGAAATAGTTCCGGCTCTCGAGGTTTTCATTGAACCAGGCGCGCGGCCGGAGATCCACGGCCCCGGTCGGCATGGTGCGGCCGGCCTGGCGCAGCGCGCGTTCGACCAGCACCGCGTTGCTGTAGCCGCTGGCGATGCTGGAGCTGTAATTCAGCACGAGGCGGGCGGTGTTCGAGTCGGAACCGTCCACGACGAGCTGCACGGCGGCGGTGCGGCCGGCCGCGAGGTCGGCGCTGAACCCCGCGTTGATCTGCAGGATGGCGCTGGCCTCGGCGGCGTCGATGAGGCGGCGGGCGCGCGTCTCGTCATGGGTGTGGGCGACGGCGTCAAAGTAGTCGGAGCCGGTATAGCGCGCAATGAGCGCCCGGCTGGCCGGCGTGCCATCGCGGTCCAGCACGACGAGCCGCACGTGGCGCACGTCCATGGTCACCGCGTAACCGAAGACGAGGCATTGGAGGATGGGCACGCCGAGGATCACCATCCGCATGCGCGGGTCGCGGAAGACCTGGATGAACTCCTTGCGGAGCATGGTGACGATGCGTTCCCCCATGGTCAGGCGAGCCTCTTTTTGAATTTGAGCACGGCGAGGGCCAGCACCACGGCGGCGAAGACCGCCAGGAAGACCGCGTCGGCCCAAAGGACGGTCAGACCCACGCCGCGCAGGTAGATGCCCTTCACGAGGGCCACGAAGTAGCGCGCCGGCACGATGTAGGTGATGGCCTGCACGACGGCCGGCATGTTGGGGATCGCGAACATGAAGCCGGAGAGCAGGAAGGCCGGCAGGAAGGTGGAAACCATCGCGATCTGGCTGGCGAGCAGCTGGCCGCGGGCGAGGATGCTGATGAAGATGCCCTGGGCGAGCGTGCCCACGATGAAGAGGGCGGCGGTCGCAAACAGCAGGGTCACGCTGCCCCGCAGCGGCACGTGGAAGAGGAAGACCGCCATGAGCACGGCGATCAGCACGTCGGTCATGCCGATGACAAAGTAGGGGAGGAGCTTGCCGACGACCAGCTCCGACGCCTTGACCGGCGTCGAGATGAGCTGCTCCATCGTGCCGCGCTCCCATTCCCGCGCGATCGTGAGCGAGGTGAGCAGCGCCGCGATCAGGCCCATGATCACGGCGATCAGCCCGGGGATGATGAAGTTCTTGGACTCGAGGTCGGCGTTGAACCACACGCGCGGCCGCAGCTCGAGGGGCAGGACCGGCGGAGCGCCGGCGAGGCGGCGGATCTGCTCGAGCGAGACCCGCTGGTTGTACGCGCCGGTGGCAGCCTGGGCGTAGCCGAGGACGATGGCGGCCGTGTTGGAATCAGAGCCGTCGATGATGGCCTGCACCTCGGCGGGACGGCCGGCGTCCAGCCGGGCGGCAAACTCCGGGGGGATGACCAGGCCCAGGTAAGCGTCGCGCCGGTCGATGGCGCGCTCGAGATCGCGGTAGTTGGCGACCGTCCCGTGGAAGTCAAAGTAGCGCGAGCCGGTGAACTGCGCGAGGAATTCGCGGCTCGCCGTGGTGCCGCTCTGGTCCCACGCGACCAGCGGCACGTGGTCCACGTCCAGCGTCAGTGCGTAGCCGAAGAGGATGATCATCAACATGGGGATGCCGATGGCCAGGATCAGGCTGCGCGGGTCGCGCCGGATGTGGAGGGCTTCCTTGCGGGCCACGGCCCAGAGGCGGCGCGGGTTCATCGGTGAAATTCCGGTTGTGGCGCGGTGGCCCGGTCGCGCGCCTCGATGAGGGAGACAAACACGTCCTCGAGGGTCGGCGTGATGCGCTCGACCCGCGTTGTCGTGAAACCAGCGGCAGCCAAGGCCGCGCGAATGGCGGCGGCGGCGGTGCCGTCGCCGGCCTCGTGGGCGACCGCGTGCAGGCCCTTGCCGAACAGCGCGACTTCCCGGACCTCGGGCAGGCGCTCAACCACGCTCATCGCGTCGTTGGGCCGCTCGCAGTCGATCTCCAGCACGGTCTCCTGCATGCGCCGCTTCAGTTCGCGCGGCGTGCCGGTGGCGATGAGCTCGCCGCGGTAGATGACACCGAGCCGGTCGCAATACTCCGACTCCTCCATGTTGTGCGTGGTCACGAACACCGTCACTCCGCGCCCGGAAAGATCGTAGATGAGGTCCCAGAAAAGGCGGCGGCTGTTGGGATCGACGCCCGAAGTGGGCTCATCGAGAAACAGAATCGGCGGCTCGTGGAGGACGGCGCAGCCGAGCGCGAGGCGCTGCTTCCAGCCGCCGGGGAGTTCCCCGGTGCGGGCGCGGCGGTGATCGCGCAGGCCGGCCATCGCGAGCACCCAGGTCTTGCGCTCGGCCTTCTTCGCCTTCGGCAGGCGGTAGATGCCGCTGTAGAAATCGATGTTCTCCTCGACAGTGAGCTCGTCGTAGAGGGAGAACTTCTGGCTCATGTAGCCGATGCGCGTCTTGATCTTCTCGGTCTCGCGCAGGATGTCGAAGCCGGCGACGCGCCCGGAGCCGGCGGTGGGCGCGAGCAGGCCGCAGAGCATGCGGATGGTGGTGGATTTGCCGGCGCCGTTGGGCCCGAGGAATCCGAAGATCTCCCCGCGCCGCACCGCAAACGAGATGCCGGCCACGGCCTTGAACGAGCCGAAGTGCTTCTCGAGATTCTGCACCTCGACCACGAGCTCGGCGGAAAGGTGGGGTTCAGCGCGCACGGGAGAAAACGTTTGTCATCTTATTAGATGACAAAGCGGGATTGGCGGCCTGGCTGTTGCGGATGGCCAGCACGGACACGAACACGTCCTCGAGCGACGGTTCGATCGGGCGGAGGGAAAGCAGGTCGAAACCCGCGGAGGCGACGAGGGCGCGCACCGCGGTTTCGGCCGCCCCGGGGTCGCGCACCACCACGTGCACGCGGTCGCCAAACAGGCCGACGGAGGCGCCGGCGAGGTTTTCGCGCAACAGGGAGGCGGTGCGGCGCGGCGCCGAGGTGCGCACCTCGAGCAGTGCGCCCGGCATCATGGCCTTGACCTCGTCGGGCGTGCCGAGGCCGAGCAGGCGGCCCTGGTGAAGCAGGGCGAGGCGATTGCAGCGCTCGGCCTCGTCGAGGTAGGCGGTGGAGACGAAGATGGTGACGCCATCACGCACAAGTTGATAAAGAATCCGCCAGAAATCGCGGCGCGAGACGGGGTCGACGCCGTTGGTCGGCTCGTCGAGAAACAGCACCCGCGGGGTATGGATGAGCGCGCAGGCCAGACCGAGTTTCTGCTTCATGCCGCCCGACAGGTCGCCGGCGAGCCGCTGCTTGAAGGGGGTGAGATTGCTGAAGCCCAACAGGCGCCCGACCCGCTCGGCGCGACCCTGGGAGGGCACGCCGTAGATGTCGGCGTAGAACTCGATGTTCTCGCTCACGGTGAGGTCGGGATAGAGGCCGAAGCGCTGGCTCATGTAGCCGATGTGTTCCTTGAGGCGTTCGGCGTGACGCACCACGTCGAAACCTGCCACCTCCGCGCGGCCGCCGGAGGGCGCGAGGATGCCGGTGAGCATGCGCATCGTGGTCGTCTTGCCGGCGCCGTCGGGCCCGACCAGGCCGAAGATCTCGCCCGCGGCGACATCGAGGTCGAGACCCTCCACGGCGACGGAACCGCCAAAAACGCGGCGCAGACCGGTGGCATGGATGACAGACATGAGAACGGCGACGGCGAAACGGTTAAGGCGCGGGGAACGTCACATCGGCGGGCATGCCGGGCTTCAATTCGTCGTTCGGGTTGGCGAGGTCGACCTTGACGCGGAAGACGAGTTTCACGCGCTCCTTGGCGGTCTGCACGGTCTTGGGGGTGAACTCGGCCTCGGAGGCGATGAAGCCGACCGTTCCCTCGTAAGTCTTCTCGGGAAAGGTGTCCGTGCGCACGGCGACCTTCTCGCCGAGACGGATGCGGCCGAGATCGGTCTGGCTGACATAAGCGCGGACCCAGACGTGGGCGAGGTCGGCGACCGTCACGATGGGCGTGCCGGGCGACACGTATTCTCCCGGCTCAATGTTGTGTGAGAGCACCACCCCGGTCAGCGGCGAGACGAGCCGGGTGTTTTCCAGCTGTGTCTCGGCCAGGGCGACGGCGGCGCGGGTCTGCTCGACGCGGGCGCGACCCTGGGCGATGTCCTCGGCCCGCGGTCCTTCCTTCACGAGCTTGAGGCGCTCGCCCGCCTCGACGGCGCGGGCCTCCGCGATCTTGAGCTGCGCTTGCGAAGCTTCGAGTTCGCGATCGGCGATGGCGTCCTTTCCCCGCAGCTCCTGCTGGCGGGCGGCATCCAGGCGGGCGCGGTCACGCTCGGCTTCCATGCTCCGCAGCGTGGCGTCCGCGGCGGCGATTTCCTGCGGGCGCGAGCCGGCCTCGAGTTCGGCCAGGGCGGCTGCGGCGCCGGCGAGCTCGGCCCGGCGCAGGCTGAGTTGCGCGCGCTGCTCGGCGTCATCGAGCCGGGCGATGAGCTGGCCCGCCTTGACCCGCTCGCCCTCGGACACGAAACGCTCGGCCACCCGGCCGGACACCTTGAAGCCGAGTTGCGCGTCCGTGACTTCGATGTTGCCGGAAAGCATCAGGTCGCCGGGGCGGGAGCCCTGGTTCCGCGGGCAGGCGGCCAGCAGCAGCGCGGCGACGGCGATGGCGAGCAGCCAGGGTGCGGCGCGATCAGGCAGCGGCGTGTTTGTTACAGGCGGCGATGTGTTTTTCATAGTCTTTGCGGCCGGCGGGCGTGAGGAGTCCGTTGAAGAAGAGATGGATGGCCTTTTCGAGGGTTTGCCTGGGTGTGAGCTGGGTGCGGTCGAGAATGGCGGGTTGGACAAGACCGCGAATGGCCTGCAGCCAGAACTCGGCGGCAAAGGCGGGATCGATCTCGGGTCGCACCTTGCCCTCGGCGAGGCCCGTGCGGATGAGGCTGCCGATGACATACGGGATATTCTTCTGCCGGACCTCCTCGATTTTCTGATAAAGGTGCGGGGCGTAGCGCTGCAGATCGCGGAAGATCGAGGGGCTGACCTTGCCGAGGACCGAGCCAACGACGTCGATGACGCCGCAAAGCTTCTGCGTGAACGTGAGCTCGGGGTGGGAGAGCACCGTCTCCAACTGGGTGCGGATGGACCGCCCGATACCGTCGAGGACGGCCGCAGCGATGGCGTCCTTGCCGGGAAAATGGACGTAGAGGGTCTTTTTGCTCATGCCGAGTTCGTTCGCAAGGTCGTCCATCGTCAGGGCGCTGAAACCATAGGCGAAGAGATGGGCGCGGGCGGCGTCGAGGATGCGGGCGCGGGCGGCCGGGGCGGCGCCGCGGGGAGGGGGAGGAAGGGAGGAGACCATCGGAATCTTAGGAAACTCCAAACGTTTTATTGGTTTCCATGCAAACTTTTTCTTTTTCTTCTCCGGTCGCCGCCCAGGGAGGACCGCGTTGCTTTGCGATCGGCCGACGCCGCGGGCGGCGGCGGGCGCCCAACGGCAAAAAGGCCGGGCGCACGGCCCGGCCTGGCGGAAAAAACCAATGCAGTGCGGTCCTACCGGCGGAAACCGCGGTCGCCGCCGCGCCGATCACCGCGATCGCCGCGATGCCCGCCGCCGAAGCCGCCCCGGCGTTCGCCGCCCTCAAACTGACGGGGCGGACGGTCCTCCTTGGGCCGCGCCTCATTGACCGTGAGATTCCGGCCCTCGATGCCAAAGCCGTTGAATTTCTGGATCGCGGCCTGGGCTTCCTCGGGCGTGGACATGGAGACAAAGGCGAAACCGCGGGAACGGCCGGTGAATTTGTCGAAGATCAGGTCGACGCCGGCGACGGTGCCGGCCTGGCTGAACAGATCCTGGAGGTCTTGGGCGGTGGCGGCAAAGGGCAGATTGCCCACGTACAGTTTGGTGCTCATATGGCAGAGTATGTGTCTAGGTAACACTGCTTGGCCTAATCTTCTGCCCGTTCCCGACCATCGAGTTTCGAATCACCACTGAACCAACGTTCACCTGACAATCCACCAAGCAGACGACTCAAACAACAAGCGGGAGGCACGCTTGAAAACGGGATGGGCGAAGGCAAGTAAAAATCCGGCCGCTTCCCGGCATCCCGCCGACCGGGCTTGACAGGGCACGTGCGGTGATTCTTGTGGCGCCCTGACGCCAGGCGCGGACTGGACACGCGCTCCTGACCGGGCACTCCCATCGCGCATTCTCACCATGCCAGCATTTCTCCACACCCGCATCCGCGTCGGCGACCTCGAACGCACCATCGCTTGGTACAAGGGGCTGGGCTTTGAATGCGTGCGGCGCATTCCGAAATCCCCGCAGGGCAACCAGCTCGCCTTCCTGCAGATCCCTGGCAGCGACCACCTGCTCGAGCTCTGTTACCAGCCGGGCTACCAACTCGTGGTGCCGGAGGATCTCATGCACACGGCGGTCGGCTATCCCGATCTCATCGCCAAATGTGACGAGTTGGAAAAGCAGGGCTACCAGATCTGGCCCGATCACTGGCGCCAGACGTTTCCGACCGGCCGGCGCATGGCCTTCGTGACCGATCCCGATGGCTACGAGGTCGAGCTGCTGGAGCAGACCTAGCGCGGCGATCCGGCCGCCCGCCGTGGGCTCCGGACCCGGTAATGGGCGCCCCCGCCGCGCCCGGGGGCGGTTTCACGTTACTTGACGTCATGGCGGCACGTCACTTTCCTTTGTTCATTCGGCCATGCGTGTGGTTTCCTCCATCCTGCACCTGATCCTGCCCCTTCTGGGCATGGTGGCCTTGGGCCTGTCGGCGCCGGCGGCTTCCAATCTGCTGGAGAATTCTCCTTTTCTCCCGGCGAACAACGCCCAAGGCGCCGCGCAGGAAGCCACGCCGCTCGAACTGCGCAGCATTCTCAAGGCCGGCAGCGTCTACGAGTTCAGCCTCTATGATACTGCCAAGAAACAGAGCACGTGGATCGGGCTGAACGAGTCCGGGCATGATTTTCTGATCAAGGCGTTCGACCCCGCGAACGACACCGTCACGGTCGAGCAGCGAAGCCGCACGTACAAGCTCACGCTGAAGGAGGCGAAGATTGCCCTGTTGAGCACGCCTCCCGGGCCGGCTTCCATCGCCGGGGCGCCGCAACCCGGCACGGGCCCCCAGTTCCAGTCGCCCGCGATCGGCCGCAACCCCCCCGGGCCGATCTCCGCGTTGACCCCGGAGCAGCTCCGGAATCTCGAGGCGGATATCAATCGCCGCCGGGAGTTGCGGCGGCAGGCGACCGTCTCGCCCGCCCCGCTATCCACGGCCCAGCCGCCGGCGTCGGGCCAGCCGGCCCGGTCGCGTTGAGTGGCGCGGGCATGAAGGAGACCTCCCGCCACGCCGCAACGCGCGCGGCGCCGGTGGTTGGCCCGCTGGAAGTCCGGACCGATCGCGAATGGCGCCCGCGACGCCTGGGCGTGTCCGGCCGGGCGAGCGGTGAGCGCGGCGTGCGTGCGGTGCGACGCGTCTGGTGCCGTCTGAACCAACCGCACCCATGAGCATGTCCGCTGCGCTGTCGCCGGGCGCGCCGCCGTCGAATTGGACGCTCATCCGCCGCCTCTTCGCCTTGGTGTGGCTCTACCGGCGGCGCTGCTTCGAGGTGCTCGGCATCCAGCTCGTGCTGCTGACGCTGGGTCTGGCCGGCCTCAACTTTACCGGGCAGGCCATCGATTTCATCCGCCATCGGGTGTCCGGGGCGCCGCTGCCCTCCGCGGGCTTCCGGTTTGCCTTTCCCGGCGACTGGCCGCCGTTCGCCGTCGTGGCCGTCCTCGCGGGTCTGATTCTCGTGCTGGCGGTCGGCCGGGCGGTGCTGAACTACGTCTACAGCATCCTGATCAACCGGCTCACCCAACAGGAGATCGTGCCGCACCTGCGGGGGCGGGTGTATGACAAGCTGCAGCGCCTGAGCTTCCGCTTCTATGACGCCAATTCCACCGGTTCGATCATCAATCGCGTGACCGGCGACGTGCAGGCCGTGCGCATGTTCCTCGACCAGGTGCTCATCCAGAGCTTCATCATGGCCATCTCGCTGACGGTCTATGTCATCTACATGGCGAGTCTGCACGTGGGCCTCACCGTGGCGTGCCTCGCCACCACGCCGTTCCTGTGGATCGCGGCCGCCGTCTTCTCGCGCCGCATCCAGCCCGAGTACGCGCGCAACCGCGACTTGGCCGACATCATGGTGCGCAACCTGGCCGAGAGCATTCAAGGCGTGGCGGTGACGAAGGGCTTCGGCCGCGAGGGCGAAGACCGGGAGAAGTTCATCCGCAGCAACGATGCGGTGCTCAACCAGCAGCAGAGCATTTTCTTGCGCGTGAGCCTGTTCAGCCCCGCGGTCGGTTTTCTCACGCGCGTGAACATGATGGTGCTGCTCGGTTACGGGGGCTGGCTCGTGGCCCAGGACCGCCTGCCCCTCGGTGCGGGTCTGGTGGTTTTCGCCGGCCTCCTCGAGCAGTTCTCGGGTCAGGTCAACAACGTGGCCAACGTGGTCAACGGCGTGCAGCAGTCGCTCATCGGTGCCCGGCGGGTGTTCGAGATCCTCGATGCGCCGGTCGAGGTGCAGAGCCGGCCGGGCGCCCTCCGCCGCACCCGGCTCGACGGCGCCGTGCGCTTCGAGAACGTATCCTTTGCCTACGAGGTGCATGAACCCGTCCTGCGCCAGATCGATCTCGCCGTGGCGCCCGGCCAGTGCGTCGCCATCCTCGGCGCCACCGGCGCCGGCAAAAGCGCGCTCATGAGCCTGATTCCGCGCTTCTATGATCCGACGGCCGGCCGCGTGCTCATCGACGGAATCGACGCGCGCGACCTCGAGCTCGACGATCTCCGCCGCAACATCGGCCTGGTGTTCCAGGAGAGCTTCCTCTTCAGCCACACCGTCGCCGCCAACATCGCGTTCGGCCACCCGCAGGCGACGATGGAGCAGATCCAGAGGGCCGCCCGGATCGCGGCGGCGCACGATTTCATCCTGCAGCTGGCGAATGGTTACGACACCGTGCTCAGCGAGAGCGGCGTGACCCTCTCCGGCGGCCAGCGTCAGCGCCTGGCCCTCGCGCGCGCGATCCTGCTCGAGCCGGCCATCCTCCTGCTGGACGACCCCACCGCCGCCATCGATTCGCAGACCGAGCATGAGATCTTCGAGGCGCTCGACCGCGCCATCGCCGGCCGCACCACCTTCATCGTGGCGCACCGTCTCAGCACCCTGCGCCGGGCGGACTTCGTCATCGTGATGGATGACGGCCGCATCGTGCAGCGCGGGACGCACGAGGAGTTGATGAAGGTGCCGGGGCCGTACATGCACGTGGCCAGTCTGCAACTGGTCGACAGCCGCGCTCTGCAGGCGCTGATGACGAAGGGAGACGCCGAGGCCTATCAGACCGCGATCACGCTGCGTGATAGGTCATGGGAAGGCGAACCGTTCTGACCGCGGCATGACCGGATGGGGCTGGCGCCGCGTTTACCGCGGCGCGAGGCCACGATACGCGGCATGAGCGTGCCTGGCCTCATGCACGGACTCCACCCCACGAGGGTCCTGGG
>JBGOXZ010000045.1:0-11769 GCA_041479395.1 Opitutaceae bacterium | reverse complement strand
GGGGTTTGTGCTGGCGATACTGGCGTTGATGCGCTTCCCGCTCACGCAAGAGCGAATGCGAGAAATCCGTTTGCAACTCGAGCAGCGGCGCGGCGTGATCTGATCCCGCGCGAATCCTGTTACCCCGAAAGAGGAGCGTTTCCATGAAATACCTGCTATTCGCCTGTTGGTTGGGGGCCATGGCGGCGGCCGCGTCTGGACGAGCTGAGAAGGTCCCGCCACCGCCGGCGCCGCCTGTGAGGATCATCTTCGATACCGATGTTGGCAACGACGTGGACGACGTTCTCGCCCTGGCTGTTCTCCATGCGCTCCAGACTCGCGGAGCTGCGGAACTGCTCGCCGTCACGATTACCAAACCCGACGAGCTGGCCGGTCCGTTCATCGACGCGATGAACACATTCTACGGCCGCCCCGGCATTCCCATCGGATTCACGCATGCCGCCCTGGCGGATGCACCGAGCAAATTCCTGTCCCTCGCCGAAGCGAGAGACCAGGGTGAACTCCGTTTTCCCCATCACCTCAGTCGCAGCTCGGATGCGCCCGAAGCCACGCGGCTGTTGCGCCGCATCCTGAGCCGGCAGCCCGATCATTCCGTGGTTCTTGTCCAGGTTGGCTATTTCTCGAATTTCGCCGCGCTTCTGGGGACGCCGGCGGATGACGATTCGCCGCTGGCCGGCCCGGAGCTGGTGCGGGGGAAAGTGAAGTTTCTTTCCGTCATGGCCGGGGTGTTCAATACGCCCGGGCACGATCTGGAATTCAACGTGATGCAGGATCTGCCGGCCGCGCGGAAACTCGCCGAGCAGTGGCCCACTCCAATTGTGTGGAGCGGCAAGGAGATTGGTCTCGCCGTGCGGTATCCCGCCAGGAGTATCGTCTCCGACTTTGGCTATGTCGTCCATCATCCTGCGGCGGAGGCCTATTACCTCTACGAGCCGCCGCCCCACGATCGTCCGGCGTGGGATCTCACGAGCGCGCTCTACGCGGTCCACCCCGATCGCGACTATTTCGGACTCTCCCCGCCCGGTCGGGTCACCGTGGAAGCCGACGGCTTTACGCGCTTCACGCCCGGGCTTGACGGCCGCGATCGCTATCTGACGCTTACTGAAACCCAGGTTGTCCGACTCAAAGAAGCCCTCGTGCAGCTGGCGTCGCAACCTCCCGTCCGTCTCAATCCCTAGGCGACTCACCGCCAGCGCCCGTGCCCCCCCAAATGAAAACCATCGCTCTGCTCGCCACCGCCGTTGATCGCGTCGAAGTCGTGGAGGCCCTTGTGCCCGACCCCGCGCCCGGCCAGGTCATTGTCGAAGCGGTCTATACTACGATCAGCCCCGGCACCGAGATGCGCTGCCTCGCCGGAAAGCAGCTTGGGATCGCGTTCCCATTCATCCCGGGTTACTCGATGGTCGGACGCGTCGCGGCCCGCGGGGCAGGCGTCGCCCTCGCCGAAGGAACGTTCGTGTTTTGTCAAGGGACGGAGAAGGCCGACCGCCCGCTGGCTTGGGGCGCGCACATCGCCCATGCCCTGCGCGCCGAAGACAGCGTTTTTCCACTGCCCGCCGGGGTGGATCCGCTCGAGGCTTCGCTCGCCAAGCTCGGTGCCATCGCGTACCGCGGAGTACGCGTTGCCGGCACCCGGCCGCACGAGGAGGTCGCCGTCGTCGGGCTGGGGCCCATCGGCCAGCTCGCCGCGCGGTTGCATCGGCTCGTCGGGGCCCGCGTGGTCGCGGCCGACTTGAGCGCGGACCGGGTTGCGCTCGCCCGTGTCGCGGGCATCGAGGCCGTGGTGCCCGGGGAGGGGCTCGTAGCGGCCTTTCGATCCTTGCAGCCCGGGGGCGCGGACGTCGTCGTGGATTCCACCGGCGCCCCGCCTGTTTTGCAGCAATCAGTCCTGCTGGCGAAGGCAAAGCCGTGGGACAATTCCCTGACCGAGCCCACGCGGCTGGTGATTCAAGGCAGCTACGCGGAGAACGTCGTGTTCGACTACCATCAGGCGTTTTTTCGCGAACTGTCCGTGCATTTCCCGCGCGACAACCAGGCGCGCGATCTTCAGGCCGTGTTGCGTTTCCTCGCCAGCGGCAGCCTGAAAGCCCGCGATCTCATCAGTGAGGTGTGCAAACCCGGCGACGCGCCAAGAATCTACGCTGCTCTCCGCGCGGCGAAACCAGGCCTGCTGACCGCCGCCTTCCAGTGGCGGTGATCCCCGACTTTCCTCCATCAACATGCCCAATCACCCCACTCCCCCGGTCTCCATCATGAAATCATTCCTCCTCAGCCTGATTGCGTGCGTCTCCTCCGCGGCGCTGTTGGCCCAGGCGCCATCAACCGAGTTCATGGGCCTGGCGAAGATACGCTCCGACGTAAAATCCAAGCGGGTCAGCAGCTATGACAAGACCGGCGGCAACGGCGACAACATCAGCTCCGTCAAGAGTGGGGCCAAGGTGAACCTCATGGACGTCAAGGGAGCGGGCATCATCACCCATATCTGGATCACCATCGCCCCCGGCGCGGACAAGATGAACCGGAATGACATCATCCTGCGCATGTACTGGGATGGGAAGGACTATCCCTCGGTCGAGGCTCCCATCGGCGCGTTTTTTGGCAACGGCTGGGGCGAGGCGTATAATTTTGTCAGCGCACCGCTGGCCGTCACGCCCGGCTGGGGGAAATCCTACGTGAGTTATTTCGCCATGCCCTTCGCCGAAGGGGCGCGGATCGAAATCGAAAATCAGACCGACAGCCAGATCGACGCGCTCTACTTCAACATCGACTACGTTGAGATTCCGGAACTCCCCAAGGATTTGGGGCGGTTCCATGCCTGGTACAACCATGAGTTGACCGAGGCCCTTCCTGGAGGGGAAAACGAGTGGGATTCCCTGGGCAAAGCCGGCAACAATCCGGATGGCCGGGGCAACTACGTCTTCGCCGAGATCAAGGGCCGGGGCCAGTTCGTGGGGGTCAACTACTACGTCAACTGTCCCAGCACGATGTGGTACGGCGAGGGCGACGAGATGGTGTTTATTGACGGCGATCAAAAACCCACGCTGAACGGAACCGGCACCGAGGACTATTTCAATACCTCCTGGAGTCCCAAGGAGCTTTTTCAGCACCCTTACTTTGGATACCCCCGGGTGAACAATGAGACCGGCTGGCTGGGTCGCACCCACCTGTACCGCTTCCATATCGCCGATCCCATCTACTTTGCTAAGTCCTGCCGGTTCACCATCGAGCACGGGCACAACAACAGCCTGACGCTCGATCTGGCCTCGGTCGCGTATTGGTACCAGGAGACCGCCAGTCCGCTGCCCCGGTCTTTCACCAAGGAGGAGAGACAACCGATGCCTGCGATCACCCCCAAGGACATCCACCTCTGGCGGCATGCCTGGCGCCAGCAGAACGGCAATGGTTCCAAGCTCTGGGGAAACGAGAAGAAACCGTAAGATGCCCCGCCGTGGCCCCCCCCGCTGCAGGACTAGGGCGGAGTGTCCTGCGGGTGATGGCGACGGAGCCACCGCGACAGAAGCCATCCGAGATGTGTGATCCAACACCTGCCAGCGGAGAACCTATGCTGACCGGACATGCAGCGATGGCTGCCTCGGTTTTCGCCGCCCGGCCTGGCTCGAAAATCCGGCGCAGCATCGCCACCCCGGCAGACGGTCCGTCCTGCCGTTCCGAATGGCCGGCCTGATTGAATTCACCGAATCGCAGAAATTGGTCGCGGCAAAATCATGAATGAAACAAGCGTATCTCGTCGTGAGTTCATCAAGGTGTCAGCCGGCATCCCCAGCACTCTCGGTGTACTCGGCACAGCCAGCGCCCTCGGTTGGTCCGATGGCGAACGCGACGCCGCGGATCGACCGGCGTCCCAACCGGGTTCGAGCCGGAGTAACCATGAAGCCTATGACGGCCAGCGGCTCGATCGAATCGCCTATCCACTGGGCGGCATCGGAGCCGGAATGATCTGCATCGAAGGAACCGGGTGCCTCTCACATCTTTCGCTTCATCATCGGGCCGACGTATTCAACGAACCGAAGGAGGTCTTCTCCGCGCTGTGGATCAAACAAGTCGAAGCGGCGCGCGTTCTTGAGGGCCCCGTGCCGGGCTGGAAGAAGTTTGGCTTGAAGGGACCGGAATACGCGGGTTCCGGGAGCGGTGGCGGCGGCACCACCTACGGACTTCCGCGGTTCGCCCGGGCCGCCTTCGCCAGCCGGTTCCCTTTCGCGGAGATCACACTCGACGACCCGGGCCTGCCGGTGAGGGTGCTACTTCGGGCCTGGAGCCCGTTCGTGCCGGGCGACTCCTTTCATTCAAGCCTGCCGGTTACGGCGCTTGAGTTCTCGTTCGTCAACACCGGTCCTGCCGCGATTGACTGCGTCTATTCGTTCAACGCGAAGAATTTCATGTCGCGGGCTGACGGCAAACTGGCGTCGGTGGAAACGCAGCCAAACGGATTCACGTTCTGCCAGAAGCCCCTGCCGGACAAACCGCACGAAGAGGGATATTTTTCCGTCGTCTCGGTGGATCCGAACACGAAAATCAACGGGCGTTGGTTCCGCGGCGGCTGGTTCGACTCCCTCACGATGATCTGGAAGGACGTCGCGTCGGGGTTCTGCGGCAACCGGCCGGTTCCGGCGGAAGGAAGCCCGTCGCCCGGCGCCAGCCTGATGGTGCCGTTCGCCCTCGCCCCGGGAGAAACGAAGACCGTGCCGGTGCTCTTCTCATGGTACGTGCCGGCGTCGGACGTCCGCATCCCTGCGACCCCCTGGGGCGACAGCGCGGGGGATGACGAGTGCTCATGCCGCCGGTATTACAAGCCGTGGTATTCGGCCGCGTTCCCGGATCCCGCGGCGGTGCGGTCGCTCTGGGAGCGTGATTACGCGGTGCTGCGTGAGAAAACACGGCGCTTCACCGATTGTTTCTACGACACGGACCTGACGGCAGAAGTGGTTGAGGCGGTCGCCGCGAACCTGAGCATCCTCAAGTCTCCCACCATTCTTCGGCAGGAGGACGGCCGGCTCTGGGCGTGGGAAGGCTGCAACGACGAGAGCGGGTGCTGCCACGGTTCGTGCACCCACGTATGGAATTACGCCCAGGCCCTGGCGCACCTTTTCCCGGATCTGGAGCGGACATTCCGCCAGACGGAATTTGGCGAGTGTCAGGACGAACGCGGCGATCAGACGTTCCGCGCGCCCCTGCCCATCCAGCCTATCCAGGGCAGACATGGGAGGCCGGCAGCCGCGGATGGCCAGCTCGGCGGCCTTATGCGCGTGTACCGCGATTGGCGGGTGTCGGGCGACACGGCATGGCTTCGGAGCTTGTGGCCGCGAATGAAGCAAAGCCTGGAGTACTGCATCGAGACGTGGGATCCGGACCATGTGGGGGCGCTCATTGAACCCCACCACAACACCTACGACATCGAGTTCTGGGGGCCGGATGCAATGTGCACGGCCATTTACCTCGGCGCGCTCCGGGCCATGGTCCTCATGGGCCGAGCGCTTGGCGAAGACATGGCTTCTTGGGCGGCGCTCGCGGAGAAATCAAAGACCTGCCTGGAAACGAAGCTTTATAACGATCGTTGGTTCTTCCAGCACGTCCGCTGGAAGGATTTGAGGGCGAAACCGCCGCTCGAAGATCCCGAACAGCTCAAGCATACCTACACCTCATCCGAAGCGATTGACCTATGCCAGCGGGAGGGGCCCAAATATCAGTACGGTACGGGGTGCCTTTCCGACCAACTCCTCGGCCAGTTCGAAGCGCACGCCTGCGGGTTGGGGCGCATGGTGGACGCGACGAAGGTTCGCACGGCCCTCGCATCGGTGTACAAGCACAACTTCAAGACGGACCTGTCAGGTCACGTCAATACCCAGCGGCCGACCTACGCCTGCGGCAACGAAGGGGGCCTCATCCTCTGTTCGTGGCCGGACGGCGACAAGTTATCACTGCCATTCCCCTACAGCGACGAGGTCTGGACCGGTATCGAGTACCAGGTTGCCTGCGGCCTGATCTTCGAGGGGATGGTTGAAGAGGGGCTTTCGATTGTGCGCACACTTCGCGCCCGCTATGACGGACGATATCGCAATCCCTTCGACGAGTACGAATGCGGCCATTGGTACGCCCGGGCGCTGTCCTCCTACGCATTGCTTCAGGGCGTCAGCGGCGCGCGATATGATGCGGTCGACAAGGTGTTGTACCTGCAACCTGCGATCAAAGGGGATTTCCGCAGTTTTCTCGCGACCGCCACGGGCTACGGCACTGTCGGTGTCAGGAACGGCACGCCATTCGCTCAAGTCGCATCCGGGGTCATCGATATCCGGGAGATCAAATACATGCCCAATGCGTGAGCACGGCTGCAAGCACTCTCCCTGGGTGGCGTCTCCAATTCGCGTGATTTGAGTCACGACAGCCCGGCGGCAGGCACCATTGCAGGCGGTCGAAGGGTGCTCCGAGGCCTGCCCGGCTTGGCCAAGACAGAGCGGAAGCTATTCGCCAAGCACGCGCAGGTCGCGGAGGCAGAAGCGTCCGCCAGGCGGGGTGCCGGTGGCGGTCAGGCGCAGATGGCGCACGCCGTTGGCATGGACCGACAGCAGGTGACGGCTGCCCGGGAAACGATTGTCGCGCTGGTCGCTGAGAGGCGACCAATCGGTTCCGTCGGCGGAAACCTCGAGCAGGTAGCGGTAACCGGATTCATCGTGTTCCCAGAGCAGGCCGACCGTGTCGATGGTGCACGCCCGGCCGAGGTCGACCTCCAAGGTGGGCGAACGATCGCTTTCCGCGGCGATCCAGCGGGTATTGATGTCGCCGTCGACCGCGCGTTCGGGCACGGGAACCGCGCCCCACGGCGGATGAAAACAGGATGAGGCTTTGACCGGTTTGCCCTGGGCCAGCGAAGGACGGAGAAACGAATCGAGGGCGGCGACATCGAGGCCTTGCTTCGGCGCGAAGCGGGCGGAAGCGGCGTAGGCGAGCAGGCTGGCGAGCAGCTGGCGCGCCTCGGGACGGTCCTGCAGGGCGAAAAGATCGACCGCGCAGACGAGCAGCGAGCCGGCGCCGACTTTGGCCTCGAACACGAGGCCGAGCTTCTCGTTGCGCTCGAGGTTGTCGATCACCTGCACGATCGGTCGAAAGTCGGCCGGTGTGTTCGCAAGAATCACCGGCGTGGACGTGTGGGCGATGGCCGACCATTGGCGTTCGCTGTGGAACGCCGTGGGGGAAAGCGCGAGCGCCGGATGTTTCGGGTCGCACAACAGGCCCATCGTCCCGGGCGTGTTGTTGAACATCGGCCAGCACCAGTAGTCGGTGGCATAGGCGCCGCCGACGGTG
Source organism: Opitutaceae bacterium (assembly GCA_041479395.1). Classification (GTDB taxonomy): domain Bacteria; phylum Verrucomicrobiota; class Verrucomicrobiia; order Opitutales; family Opitutaceae; genus Fen-1467. Next base: position 4,452 of record JBGOXZ010000045.1, on the reverse strand, counting down.
TCGGCCCAGTCCTTCTCCGAGGGAACGAGCAGGACCCGCCGGCCGGCGGCGAGCAGCTGCTTCGCCGCGCCATCGAAGGCATGCACGACGGTGACGTTGGCCGGCGTGGCCGTGTCGACCCGGGCGGGATAAACCCAGAGCGGCCAGGCGTTCTCCACGCGTTCGGCGCCGTTGGCGACGGTCACCTCCAGCGTATAGCGGGCCGGCGCGGCGGCCCGGGCCAGCGAAGCCTCGACCCGGCCGAGCCGGCGCAGTCCGCCTTGCGCGAGGAGCGCAGGCGGCCACGTCGCTTCGGCCAGCACGGAACCGTCGGCGGCTTTGAGCGCCCAATGGGTAGTCGCATGGGCGAGATCTGCGGGCCCGTACTGGGCGAATTCGAGGTCGGCGGAATACGTGTCCGTCGTGGTCCACGTGTACCGGTCGAACCGCGCGAGCACGACGAGCGGAGCGCATGACCGCCGCCAGGCTTCGGGTGTGATCAGGCCCTTGGAGTCCATGAACGCGTCCAGCATGCCGACGAGCGCAGTGCCTTGGCCGGGATAGTCCTGCAGATCGAGCAGCTGAAAGCCGCCCATGCCGGGCGTGCGGAGAAAGAGCTCGTTCTCCTCGCGGTAGAGCTGTGCGGACAGCGCGCCCGAGGCGCGGAAGAAAAGGCCGGCTTGGTCGAGCATGCCGTGGCGGGTCAGGAGATCGCGGAAGCGCTCGAGGTTGCGGGCCCGGACGACGCCCGTGTATTTGGCGATCTCCCGATAATCCGGATAAGTGGTCCACTGGGCGGTTTCATGACCGACGAACGGGACCGGGATGCCGGCGAGGGCGGGGCTCAAATCGGTCCGCGTTTCGGCGGCTCCCCACTGGGTGTGGCCGTCGTTGCTGTCGAGCACGCAAAACGAACCGCGGGCGGCCACGGCGCGGTTGTCGCTGGCGGAGTTGATGGCTTTGGCCGAGGTCCAGAAATCGTTGGTCGGCTGAAGGCGCGGCTCCCAGAAGACGTTGTTCGATCCATCGGCATAGAGCCGGCGCGGATCGATTTCGCGCAGGCGCGCGACCATGGCGTTCATCAGCGCGCGGTCGCCGCCGATTTCGTTGCCGAGGGTGAGCATCACGAACGACGGGTGGTTGCCGCAGGTGCGCAACAGGGCCAGGGCTTCGGGCATCAGCGCATCGCGGGTCTGGGCGTCAAAGGTGCCCCAGAATGGCAGCTCGGGCTGCAGGTAGATCCCGAGGCGGTCGGCGGCGGCGAAGGCCGCCTCGGGCGGGATCCACGTGTGGCAGCGGATATGGTTGATGCCGTATTGCCGGCAGATGCCCAGGTATCGGAGCCAGCCTTCCACCTCCATCGGCGGGTGTCCGGTCAGGGGGAAGACGCAGCCGTCGTGCTTGCCGCGGAGGAAGGTGATGCGCCCGTTGATGGCGAAATGCGTGCCGGCGGGTTTGAAGTCGCGCAGGCCGGTCTCGACCGAGCGCACCTCGCGGCCGGCCGGCGTCGTCAGGATCACCGTGAGTCGGTAGAGGTTGGGTGCGAACTCATCCCAGCGCCGCGCGTCCGGGCCGAGGGGATACTGGAGTTCCACCCCGGCGGTGGCGCCGGCGGCCCGGAATTCGCCGTGAACCGGAGCGGGACGGTGCGGCGGGCCGTCGTGGTTGAAGCTTTCGGCCTGCAGGGAAAGGATGCCGGAAACGGGCGAGCCGGTGGCGTTGCCGATGGTGGCGCTGACCCGGAATGCGTGGCGGGCGAGGTCGGGGTAAACCTGGAGGTCGTCGAGCCAGACCGGATCCGTGGCGACGAGCTCGATCCGGCCGATGATGCCGTTCCAGATTGTCTGCGTGTCGTCGCTGTTCTGGTGGGCCTGGCCCTGCATCGGGCGCCGCTCCAGTCGGTTGTCGACCATGAGGGTGAGAGTGTGGTTTCCGGGCGTCGCGAGATCCGTGAGGTCGTAGCTTTGCGGCGAGCCGTAGAGGACCTGGGAGCCGCGGGGATGGTCGTCGAACCAGAGTTGGGTGAACTTCGTGCGCTCGAGCAGGAGGTGAATGCGTTGGCCGCGCCAGCCGGGGGGGATTTCGACGGAGCGCCGATACCAGGCGGGGCCGGTGAATTTGCGGACGCGCGTGAGCATGCCGGTTTCGCGGTCGGGGTTGAGCGGGCCCTTGGCGCGGGTTTCGGTCGTGCCCGGCAGTTCGATCGTGTCGGAGAACTTGAGGTCGGCCGGCAGGGCCGTCTGCGGAAACGATGGCTTGGGCTCAGCCAGGGCCAGCTGCCAGACGCCGGCGAGGGAGATGGTATGCTCGGGAACGGCGGGGATGGCCGCAGCCGCTTCGGCCATGACCGGCGTGGACGCGGAGCGAGGCAGGAGCGTTAGGAAGATCGCACAAAGAAATCGGCGCCAGACCGGGCCGGTGAATGACGATAGGATGCAGATGGTCTTCATGGGAACCGGGCTTTGGCAGGATGCATTTTCCGGCTTTAAGGTGAAGAAGATTGGACCCGGCAATCACGCTCCCCCGCCGCTTCCGCCTTCGAGCGGTTTTTGTCCGGCGATGGCAGGAGCCAAAAGCCGCGTGCTCAACTACACTCGCCGTGGGTCGGCCCCGGCGGGCTCTTCCCAGTGGTAGGTGACTTGCTCCCCGCCGAAACGCCACACCCGCGGAGCCGTGGTGTGCAGCCAGTCGAGCGGTTCGCAGCCGCCGGGAGAGCCGCCGGACAGGGCAGTCTGCATGGCGGCGCGGAAAGCGGCCTTTTGCCCGGGCTCGATCGTCCGCGGATCGACCGAAACGAAGAGCGCCGTGCCGCTGCGGGCGACCAAGTCGAGATATTGCCGGTCGAATTCCCACGGCGTCTGACCGGTATGGGCGGCGCAGTCCGGATCGCTGGCGAAAAACGTGCCGTGCTGCGGCAGGCGGAAAGCGAGCGTGTTGATGCCCATGCGCCGGGTGCGTTCCCAGGTCAGGCCGGAGGTGTCATCACCCGTACGCTGGAGTTCGAAGAGCCCGGCGCCGAGGTGGCCGATGGTATTGCACCCCAGAAGGACGGCGTCGCCCGCCCCGGTGCGCAGGGTGCGGTAGAGGCGGAGGATGATCTCGGCGTTGGTGAGCGACTGGTCGTGAAAGTGCCAGCCGCTCTCGGTCAGCTCGGCGCCCATCTCGAATCCCCACCGGGCAAACACGTCGTAGGTGGAGAAATCGTGTTTGATGAGTTCGAAGCCCCAAGAGCGGATGCGGGCGACGTCATCGTGGATAAGCGCGAGATTCTCCGGGAGCGTGAGGTCGAGAGGCTTCTCCTGCGCCGTGCACGGACCGGCGCGCAGACGGCGCGGATCTTCCACCGTCATCAATGCCGTGGGACGCATCCATATGCCGGGGCGAACGCCGAGCCGTTTCATGCCGGCCGCGAGACCGGGCATGTCCGGAAAACGTTTGGCGTCCCCCGCGGTCCACGGACCGCCGGGGCAGGACGAGCCGGGGGTCCAGCCCGCATCGATGACGCAATAGGGGCGGTTGGCATGGCCGGAAGCGATGTCGGCGAGGAAGGCGGCGTCGCGCAGCATGGCGTCGGCGTCGAAGTTGTGCCCGTACGCGTAGTACCAGTTGTTGTTGCCATAGATCGGGGCGGCGGCGAGCCGGGGTGCCGGACAGAGCAGGCGGCAGAAACGGGTGAGAGCCGACTGGGGCGTTTCCTCCGCCGCGGCCGCGAGCGACACGACGGTGGCGGCAGCGATCTCGCGGTCGCCGGGCAAACACGGGCTGCCGCCATTGCGGAAGTCGAGCCAGAGGGAAATGCCGGCGGCGTCGACCGTCCAGAAGCAGAGCGCGGCGGGCTGGGTTTTCACCCCGGCCATGAAGGTGCGGCCGCTGGCGGCGTGGTGGGCAGCGAAATACCACGGCATGACGCGCTCGGGCTGGAGGAAGCGCCATTGGAGATCGCCGTAGCCGCGTTCCCAGTGGTCGCCGAGAAAGAGCGTGTCGCCGGGAAACGTGGTTTCCCAACGGAGCACCACGCGCGCCAGCGGCCCGGTCGGGCAGGTCACGCGGACGTCCCAGCCAGCGGATGCGGCGACAAGATTCACGGCCGCCCGGTCGGAGGTGAAACGCGAACCCTGCCGGTCAGTGGGTCCGAGGCGCGCGCCGTCGTGGTCAATGAAGACGCGGGTCGGAAGGTCGGGTAGCGTTGTGATCACGGGAGAACTCCCGGTTGTGCCGGCGGCCTCGACCGCGGCACTGCTTCCGAGCGATGCGCCGACCAGGAGCGAACCAGTGCCGAGTTTGAGAGCGTTGCCTAGAAAAGCACGACGAGTGGGATTGCTGGCGGGGTCGGGCATGGCGATTCTGGATTGAGCGGCGGAGTGAGATTGGTCGCAGGAGCGTCGGGCGCGCGGCTAAGGCGTGTCTTCAAACCGTCATTGCGAGGAGCCCCGGACTGCCGGGGCGACGAAGCAATCCAGCCCTTCGACAAGC
>JBGOXZ010000044.1:0-11771 GCA_041479395.1 Opitutaceae bacterium | reverse complement strand
GTCGATGGTGCCGAATTCAGCGAGCAGGTCGGCCGCGGCCTTGGCGACGGCCGCGCCGTCCGCCACGTCAACTGGTAGCGCCCTCGCCTTGCCCCCGGCGACTTGGAGGGCGGCGGCCACCGCGCCGCAATTCGCCGCGTTCTTGCTGACGCAGATGACCATGACGCTGTGTTTGGCGAGTTCCTCGGCAATGGCCTTGCCGATGCCGCGGCCCGCGCCGGTGACGAGGGCAATGCGGTTGTTGAAGGTCATGACGTGTAAGTAGCGCGCAATGAAAACGAATGAGCGAGCCGATTTTTCAACGAATCTGCCGGCAGCAAACCCACTCCCCTCGTCCGGGTCCCGCCCATGAATCAGGAGGAGTCGTGTTGATCGAAGCCACGGGAATGGAGCTAGTAAGACGTTCAAAAGGAGTGCATCTTGATCTCGAGTCGGATTGCAGTGACGAGCGCACGATGCCGTTGTCCGACCGCTGTAGTGACCGCGCATGCCCCACCCGCTCGTCCCCGAGTGGCCCGGACGGCGCGCCTCTGCCCCGCCGAGCCATGGCCGCGATCCTTCCCATGGGGTCGGCCACCGCTTTCCTGCTTCAAGGAATTCCTTTGCGCATGGTGAAACAACTTCCTAGCAAGGAGATCGAACTGGGTCATCGTACCCGCCTGAACGTCGGCACAGTCCCTCGAACTTCCGCCTGCCTATGAAGACAAAGCTCTGCCTTTCCACCGCCTTGCTGCTGGCTGCCTCGCTGGCAGCTGCGCCCCTCATGGAAACCACGGCGATCCACGCCCAACCCGACGCCGCCACCCCTGCCATCGGTTACCTCAAGGCCGGCACTGAACCGACCGCCGCCGCCCACATCACTGCCCCGGAAGGGTGGATGGCCGTTGAACTTCCCGGATCGCACGAGGCTTACGTCAGCAACAACGACTTCAGCAAGAGTCTCGACATCCATCCCGGTGCCGCGATTCGCTTGAATCCCAAGGCTGACGCCCCCGTCCTCACGACGATGCAGGAGGGCGACAAGGTCGAGATCACGGGCCTCCGCAGCGGTTGGACGCAGATCAAACTCTCCAAGTCCGTCATCGGCTATATCAAGGTCGGCGGGGTCTCCTCCGCCCCCCCCGCGGCCGCCGCGCCCGCGCCGATTATGGCGCCGCCTCCGCCGGCGCTGGCCGCCGGCCAGTTTGCGCCAGTCCCCAGCAGCGGACCGGCCGCGGCCTTGCCGCATGCGTTCCAAGGCATGTTCGTCGCAACCAAGCGCCTCCTGCTCGTGGGTCCCCGCCCCGATTACGGCTATCAACTCAACGATGTCGACGGCAAGCGCATCGCCTTCCTCGATGTCACCAAGGTGCTCGCCACCGAAAAGATGGAGTTGTACCTTGATCGCCTCGTGGCCGTTTCGGGTGTGCTCAAACAAACTTACGACGGCAAGAACCTCGTGATCGAGGTCGAGAGCCTCAAGCCCAAATGAGTCCTCCCTGGCCGGCCCGCTCCTCGCGACCGGCCTTTTGATTCTGTCATGGAGCTCATCGACGGCAAAAAAATCGCCGCGGACATCGTCGCCGAACTCAAAGCGGAGGTGGCGGCCCTGCCCGGTCGCAAGCCCTGCCTCGCGCTCGTGCGGGTCGGGGACGACCCTGCTTCAATCTCCTACGTGAAGGGAAAGGAGAGGACGGCCGCCGACATCGGCATCGAGAGCCGGGTGATCCTGCCACCCGGCACGATCACGCCGGCCGAGCTGTTCGCTCTCATCGACCGGCTCAACGCCGATCCCGCGGTTGACGGCATCCTGGTGCAGTCACCGCTGCCCGCGCACCTCGACGAAACCGCAGTCTTTCGCCGCATCGCTCCGCACAAGGATGTGGACGGTCTGGGCACGATCAATCTCGGCAAGATCGCGCAGGACGACGATTCGGGCTTTGTTTGCTGCACGCCCGCCGGCATCATGGAACTCCTCGCGCGCACCGGCGTCCGGCTCGCCGGCAAGCACGTCGTCGTGATCGGCCGCAGCCTCCTCGTCGGCAAACCGGTCGCCCTGCTGGCCATGCAAAAGCGGGCCGGCGCCAACGCGACGGTCACGGTGTGCCACTCGCAGACCACCGGTCTGCCCGCCCTCACGCGGCAGGCGGACGTACTCATTGCGGCCATGGGCCGCGCCGAGTTTGTCACCGCCGACATGGTGAAGCCCGGCGCGGTCGTGATCGACGTGGGCGTCAACCGCGTGGTCGATGCGACGAAGAAGTCCGGCTATCGTCTCGTCGGCGATGTCCATTTCAGCTCCGTCGCTCCGCTGGCCGGCAAGATCACGCCCGTGCCCGGCGGCGTCGGTCCCATGACCGTCGCCATGCTCATGAAAAACACGCTAAAGGCGTACCAGCAGCAGCAGCACCATTGACCACGGCCCACGGCAACCTTGCCATCGCGTCCAACTCAACCTTCAATCCTCCGAACATGCCCGTGCCAAAGATCCTGGTGGTGGATGATCAACCCATCAACGTCCAGCTTCTCAAACGCAAGTTGGAGCGCGAAGGAATGGCCGTGGTGGCCGCGTATTCGGGGCAGGAGGCGCTTGATCTGGTCAAACAGGAGAAGCCCGAACTCATCCTGCTCGATGTGATGATGCCGGAGATGGACGGCATTGAGGTCTGCCAACGGCTGCAGGCCAACGAGGAAACCCGCTCCATTCCGGTCATTTTTGTCACGGCGCGCACTTCGAAGGAGGGCAAGCTGGAGGGTTTGAACGTCGGCGCGGTCGACTACATCACCAAACCGATCGACCTCGACGAGACGCTGGCCCGAGTCCAGACCCAGCTGCGCTTTGTCGCCATCAACCGCGAGATCATCGACCTGCAGCGGCGCCTGACCGAGGCACGGCGCGCGGCGACCATCGGCGCCGTCACCCAGGGCATCGCTCACAACCTGAACAATCTGCTCGGCGTGGTGATCGGCTACCTCGACCTCATCAAGGCCTACCACGACAAGCCGGAACTCGTGAAGAAGAATGTCCAGAGTGTGCAGGAGGCCGTGCAGCGCATCGTGTCGATCATCCGGCAGCTCAGCTCCCTCGTGGTGAAAACGCGGTTGCCCGTCACCAAGGTGAGCCTGCAGCGCATCCTCGAGACCGGCCTGCAGCGCTTCCAGACGGAATTCAAGATCACGCAGCCCGTCACCCTCCAGAATCCACTCGGTGACCTCATGATTGAAACCCATATCGAGGTCTTCGAGGAGGTGCTGTCGAAAGTCCTCATCAACGCGTGGGAGGCATATTCCGAGGACACGCCGCCGGACCAGCGGCCCATCACCGTCACCACGGAACTGGTCGACCGCAAGGAGGACGGCAAATTCGTGCAGCTGCACGTGGAAGACCAGGGTCACGGCATCGATCCGGAAATCCGCGATCATATGTTTGAGCCCTTTATCAGCACGAAGCGCAGCGTGGGCGTGGGCATGGGGCTGACCATCGCCCGGCATTCCCTGCGCAACATGGGCGGTGAGGTGACGATGGAGGACCGCCCCGGCGGGGGTACCGTGGCGGTTCTCCTGTATCCGCTCGTCAGGAAGCAGAAGAAGCTCACGACCAAGTAAGCGAACCGGAGGCTTCCCGCCGATGCGCAAATTCGCCTTCGTTGGCGCCGGCCGCATGGCCTCGGCCATGGTCGGCGGACTGCTTGGCCGGAAGGTGGCCACCCCCGCCGAAATTGCCTGCATCGGGGGGGATGACGACACCGCGCAGGTCCTGGCCCGGCGCACTGGCATCACCGCTCACTCCGATCTCGCCGCGCTGCTCGCGACGGCCGACACGGTGGTGCTGGCCTGCAAACCCCAGCAACTTGCCGGACTGGATCCACGCCTGGCCGACCTCACTGCGGGCCGGCTCGTCATTTCAATTCTCGCGGGAAAACGCCTCGGCCGCCTCGCCCGGACCTTTCCCCGTGCGCGCAATCTCGTGCGGGCGATGCCCAACACGCCCGGCCAGATCGGGGCGGGGATCACCGCCTGGTGCGCCCTCCAAATCATGAGCGCGGCCGACCGCCGCCTGGTCGACACCGTGCTCGGCGCGCTTGGCCAGGTGGTCGAACTGGAGGAGAAACATCTGGACGCCGTCACCGCGGTCAGCGGCAGCGGGCCCGCCTTTCTTTTTGAATTTGTCGCCGCGATGCGCGACGGCGGTGTGGCCGCCGGCCTGCCGCGCGAGGTGGCGGCAAAGCTCGCCTTGGAGACCGTGCTCGGCTCCGCGCGCCTGCTCGCAGAGACGAAGGCTGAACCCGAGGCATTGCGCGACCAGGTCACCTCCCCCAACGGCACCACCTATGCCGGCTTGCAGCGCATGGCGGCGCGCGGCTTCCGCGACACGGTGAAGGAGACCATTCTCGCCGCCCGGGCCCGCTCAGAGGAACTCTCGAAGGATGACTGAGGTGTCACGAACCAGCCCGGCTTGCCATCCCGGTATTCCGATGGCGGACGCCGGCGAATCTGTCACCCGCCGCTGGCGCGCGGTCCGATCGCCGTGTGGCGGCTGCCGAACCTGGCGCACCGGGGGAGCGATGCCATGAGCACGTCCGGGAAGGGCCGCATCCTGGTGACCGGCGGCGCGGGCTTCATCGGGAGCGCGCTGGTGTGGGCCCTCAATCGGCGCGGAGAGACCGACATCGTCATCACCGATTTCCTTGAGCAGAACAAGAAGTGGCACGGGCTGGTGCCGTTGGATTCCGGCCGGGAAGACAAACGCCGGAACCTCGCGCTGTTGAAATTCGCCGACTACGTCGAGGCCGACGTCTTTCGCGCGCGACTGCAGGCCGACCCCGGCGCGTTCGGACGCTTCGGCACCGTGTTCCATCTGGGCGCGTGCTCCTCCACGACGGAGCGCAACGAGGCCTATCTCATCGACAACAACTTCGCGTACAGTCGGGAGCTGGCGGAGTGGGCGCTGGCGCAGGGAGCGCGCTTTGTCTACGCCTCGTCGGCGGCGACCTACGGCGACGGCGCCGCCGGCATGGACGACAAGGACGACAACCTCGCCCGGCTGCGCCCGCTCAACCTGTACGGCCGGTCAAAGCAGCTCTTCGACCTCCACGCGCAGCGGGAAGGATGGCTGCAACGCATCGTCGGCCTGAGATATTTCAATGTCTTTGGACCGAACGAGGATCACAAGGGCGAGATGCGCTCACTCGTCCACAAGGCGTACGGGCAGATTCTCTCCGAGGGCAAGGTGCGCCTTTTCAAGAGCTACCGGCCGGAATTCAGGGACGGCGAACAGCAGCGCGATTTCCTCTATGTGAAGGACGCCGTCGAGATGACGCTGCACTTCGGCGAGAAAGCAGCAACGGCAGCGGGGCTCTACAATATCGGTTCGGGCCGGGCCAACACCTGGCTCACGCTCACCACGGCCATCTTCGCCGCTCTCGACCGGCCGCCTGCCATCGAATTCATCGACATGCCCGAGACGCTGAGGGACAAATATCAGTACTTCACCCAGGCCGACATTTCCAAGCTGCGCCGCACCGGTTATGCGCGGCCAGTCACGCCGCTGGGTGATGCCGTGCAGGACTACGTCCGCCACCACCTCGTCCCCGGCAGGCGCCTCGGCGAATAAGCCTCGGCGAATAGGCGGGCCCCATTGCCCCGGGCCGCCCCGGCAGATCCGACTGTGGTCCCCATGCGCAGCGGTGTTCAACCTTGAACACCGCTGCGCATGAATTTATAGAACTATAAAAAACCGTGAAAGCGTCAACTGAGGAATTCCTCTACGTTCTCCTCTGGGCGGCCGACTCTGCCCTTCGCCCTACCTGGCGGAATCTGGACGACACCTTTGAATCGTGGGCCTACCGGAACGGACTGGGCCGCCGATTGGAAGCTCTCGAGCGACTGAAACTCGTCGAACGCCAGCGAGCCTCCGACACGAGCCGCGTGTATCGGTTGACGGTGGAAGGCAGACGAACGGCCCTGGGCGGATGTGATCCGATTGAACGCTGGGAGCGGACGTGGGATGGCCGTTGGCGGATGGTGCTGTTTGATCTGCCCGTCAAAGCCTCCGCGTTGCGGGCAAAGATGCGCCGCCATCTCCTCCGGCATGGATTTGGTTATTTGCAGCAGAGCGTCTGGGTCACACCCGATTCGCTCGAGGAGATACACCGGCAGTTGCGAAGCATGCCAACTGATGTGGAGTCGTTGATCCTGTTTGAAGGTCAGCCTTGTGGCGGTGAATCAGATGCGGCCATCGTGCGCGGCGCATGGGATTTTGCCGCCATCAACGCCCTTTACGAGAGGCATGAAGCGATCTTAGGCGAATGTCCTGAGGCGCCATCCCACAGTGTGCCACCGGGTCCTCGGTTTTGGACTTGGGCCCGGCGCGAGCGCGAGGCGTGGAAGGCGGCCCTCCGCATGGACCCGCTGCTACCCCGCGTGTTGCTGCCGGCGGAATACCTCGGCCGACGTTCGTGGGACGCCCGGAAAGAACTCTTCAACCGATTTCATCGGGAATTCCGGCCATAGGCACTCATGCGCAGCGATGTTCAAGGTTGAACACCGCTGCGCACGATGCTGGATGGCTGATACGACGTGGAATCACGGCGGAATACGACCGCCGAATGAAGCCCTGCCCAAGACGGATCAGGGTATTTTCAGCAGCTCGTCGGGCGTCCACGGTCCGCTGCGCCCGGTGACGGCCGCCCGGATCTCCTTGACCTTGTCCGGCGAGACCGGCGGGGCGTTGTTGCCCCACTCCGAACGCACGTAGGTCAGGAGGTTCGCGATCTGCTCGTTCCGCAACTGCGGGCCAAAGGCAGGCATCGAGTTGTTGAATTGAGTGCCCTTGACCGTGATCGCGCCGCTCAGGCCATCCAGCACGATGCGGATGATGCGTTCGTCCGGTCCCAACGCCCATTCGGAACCGGCCAGCGGCGGATAGGCCCCCGGCAGGCCCAGCCCGGTCGGCTGGTGACACGCGGCGCAATTGCCCAGGAAAATGCGCTTCCCCACCACCTTGGGATCCTGCGCCACGGGAGCCGCGCCGCCTTCCAGCATGCCCGGCAGGATACGCTCATCATAGACCAGCGGATCGAATCCGCCTGAATAGCGGCCGAGGTAGATGGCCGAGAAGAGAATGCAGGCGCTCATCAAGCCCAGCAGCATGAGCGGCAGCGGCGAATAGCCCTCCGAGGGCTCCGGTTTCTCGCGGAGCAGAATCGCGTGGACCCGTTGCAGCTGCTCGTCCGAGGTACCCGCCTGATCAAGGCGGAGATGGTCGGAAGCGTCGGCCTTCATTTGGCTCCGCCTCCCTTTTTCGGCGGCACGTAGGGCTTCGCCTCGGGGAACTCGTAGGTGTCCTTCAGGCTCATGAGGTAGGCGACGAGCGCCTCGGCGCGCGGCGTGGGCACCAGTTCATAGCCCGGCCGGTCGAGCCCGTGCAGTTTGGCGTACTCCGCCGGCAGCTTCAAGGCCTTGGGCGAGGATTCGCCGACGACCTTCCGGTATTCAAAAAGGAAGTGGAAGGGCGCCATGATCGAGCCGGGTGAGGTCAGCTGCGGATCGTAGAGGTGGAGATAATGCCAGTCGGCCGAAGGCTGGCGCGCACCGATGTTGCGCAGGTCGGGGCCGGTGCGCATGGTGCCGAGAAAGACGCGCTTCTCGTACACGTAGTCGCGCGCCACGCTCTGCCGCTCGCCCCAGCCGCGCTCCGTGTCGCCGCCGAAGCCCGGCCGCCGCACCTGCTGGGAATGGCAGTACAGGCAGCCGAGATCCTGGTAGACAAGCCGGCCGCGCTCGGCCAGGCCGGCGGGCTTTTCGGGGAAGGTCTTGCCCTCGTTCTGGTCGTAGTAGGGGGTCAGGCTGCCGTACTGGATCTGATTGGTCAGCACGATGCCCACCCACGAAAAGGCGAGCGTGAGGAAGATGCCGAGGAAGATGAGCGGCCCCTTGTTCATCGGGCAGGTGCGACCGGGAGAGCCTGCGGGCTGCGGAACAAGGTGGGCGCGGTGGCGCCGGCGGGGCGTTTGGCGCAGAGCATCCACCCGACGTTCACCGCGAAGGCCAGATGGCCGATGGTCATGATGATGCCGGCCACGCTGCGCACGAACAGCCAGGGTATGGTGTGCTGCACGACGTCCAGGAACGCGATGTCGGGATTGTTCATCTCCACCCCCTGAATCCAGCCGCCGATGGAGAGGTCGATCCAATAGAGCGTGACGCCGATCGCGGCGGCCCAGAAGTGCGTGCGGATGAGGGCGGCCGAGGGCCACTCCTTCAGGAGAATGCGCGGCAGGATGTAGTAGATCGCGCCGAACATCACCATGGAGAAGAACGCGTAGAGACCCTGGTGCGCATGGGCCACGGTGAAGTGCGTGAAGTGCGTGATTTCGTTGACCGAGCGGATCGCCATGGTCGAACCGATCAGGCTGACGAGCGTGTAGTTGACCGCCCCGAAGACGACGAAGCGCAGGGTCGGACTGTAGCGCAGCGCGCCGAAGCTGCCGACCATGGTCAGGTGGTGGTTGATGCCGGTGACAACGACCGGGATGACCATCATGAGACTGGCGGCAATGCCCGCCGAGATGACCCAGGCCGGCACCGGGCCGCCGATGAGGTGGTGCACACCGGCCCAGTTGTAGAAGATGGCCAGCGACCAGAAGCCGAGCACCGAGAGATAATAGCTGTGGATCGGCTTCCCGAGCACCTTCGGGATGAAATAATAGGCGGCCGCGAGGCCGATGGGCGTGAACCACAGGCCGAGGACGTTGTGGGCGAACCACCAGTTGACCAGCGCCTGCACGGTGCCGCGCGCCGGCTCGAAGACGAGCATGATCTGGGCGATCGAATACAGCCACGGAAACCAGAAGAGCGCCGCGAGCAGATACCACTGCGAGACGTAGATGTGCTCCGCGCGGCGAAAACGAAACGTGATCACCGCCCATCCGCCGATGAGGGCATAGGCCACGAACAGCAGCGGTGTGGCGTAGGGCGGAATCTCCAGCCATTCGATCGAGGTCGAGTCGCCCGCGAGGATGCCGATGACGCCAAGGGTGACCCCGAGGTTCCAGAAGCACGCGGCGATGACGAGGACGCCGGCATGCCGCAGCGCGGCCCGCGACAGCCGCGCCATCAGCCAGAACGCCACGGCGAAGGCGACATTGGTGCTCCAGCCGTAGATGACCGCGTTCAGGTGCGCGGTGCGCGCGCGGCCAAAGGTGAGCCACTCGTAATCGCCAAGAAAGCCGGGCGTGTGCAGCTTGAACGAGGAGATCAGCGCAAACACCGTGCCCACCAGCAGCCAGACCAGACTGGACAGCAGGAAAACGATCACCGGCCACTTGGCGGAGGCGTCGATCTCGCTGAGCTCGGCGCGCGACACCGCATCAGGCAGCGTGGCCGGGTTGAGCGAGGCAGCTAAGCTGGAAGTGGAAGCCATGGACAAAGGTTCAGGGTTTAGCGTCCGGGGCCAGGGGTTTCCGCCGTTTGGTGGGGAAATGGTCCGTCATCTGTCCCACGGGCTCCTGTTCGTCGAAAATCGAGGTCGCCCCGCGCTCAAAATCGCGCAGCTGGCCGTGCTTGGACGACCAGTAGAGCGCATAGACCGCCGTGCCGCTGATGGCGGTGGCGATGAGAAACGCGAGCGTGTAGAAGATCCATTCCATGGCGCCTAGGGTTTCCGTCCGGCGTTGAGTTCCTGCAGGGTGAGTTCCATGGCGCGGTCGATCGGCAGCTGCACCATGCCCTTGCTCTTGTCGATCCAGGCGTAGGAGGTGGCGGCCGCCTTTTCCCGCGCGCGCATCTCGTCGAGGTGCGCCTTGCGGCCCTCGGGCGTGTACTTCCACTGCTCCTCGGGCGGAATCTTTGACAGGTCCACCTCCGGGGCCATGCGGCGCTGCGGGATGTACGCGATGTAGAGAACGACCAGAAAGATGGCGAAGCAGCCGAGGGCGGCCAGGAAGGTCACCCAGAATCCGGCTCGCGACCCGGTCGTCGCGATCGAGGTGTCAGGCGGTGGATTCATGGTGCGTCAGGCACTCCGCGATGCGCGGATCCCGGATGGGAATGAGCTTCGTGGTGGAAAAACTCCGGAGGTAGGCCCACACGCAGACGCCGCCCACGCCAGCCAGCGCGGTGAAGTGCCAGATGATCATGGGCGAGAAGAACGGCCGGGGGTGGCCGGCGGCGTCCTTGATGGCGGGCAGAGTGTTGAAACAGACGTCGACAAAAAGCATCACCAGAATCCACCCCGCGATGAACGTGGCCCCGCGATGCTCGATCTTGTAGCGGTAGGAAAGCAGGTAGCAGAAGGGAAAAAGAAAATAGAGGAAGAGAACCGACATGCCGACCCAATACCAGTCGCCATATTCGCGCAGATTGAAGTAGAAGGTCTCCTCGGGCACATTCGCGTTCCAGATCAGGAAGTACTGGGAAAAGGCGATGTAGGCCCAGAACACCGTGAAGGTCAGCATGAGCTGGCCGATGGAATGCAGATGGTTGTTGTTGAGGATCCCCCGGTAATCGCCCCGGCGATGGAGCCAGACCATCATGAGCACGCCGATCGCGAGGGCGCCGCGGACGCCGGTCGCAAAAAAGTAGACGCCGTAGATGGTGGAGAACCAGTGGTATTCGAGACTCTTGAACCAGTCGATCGAGGCAAAGGTGATGGCCAGGCCCGCCAGGGGAATGCCGGCCCCGGCCCAGAACCGGTTCGAGAAGCTCCATTTCGCATCGCCATCGGCATCCTGGCGGAATGAGTTGCGCCGCATCACGTGGGCCAGCCAGAGCCAGATGCCAAAGAAAACGGCCAGGCGGAGGCTGAAGAAACCGATGTTGAGGTAGCCGGATTTCTTGAGAAAAAGAACGTCCTCCGCGACCGTTTCGGCGCCGCCGGGAAGCACGCCCTGCGGATTCATCCACAGCCAGACCAGGCCGGGTCTGAAATACGCGGACACCGCCAGCAGCGGGAGGAACAGGAGGAAAAGCCATTTGAACGCCGCGAGCCCGTGTTCGAACTGGCGGCGGATGACTATGCCCCAGCTCGCGTCAAAGATATGATGCAGCAACACCAACATGAGCATGCCCACCGCGATGAGCGTCCAATAACCGACCGCCACCAGCCACGAGAGCGCCACGCTACGCGGGTCGGATACGAAGAAACCCGCGGCGGTCAGGGCAATGCCCCCCAAGCCGATGCCGAGGGCCATGCCGGCTTTGGGCGCGGGCAACGCAGCGGCAGCGGAAGCGGTCTCGGGGCGGGCGCTCATAGGCCAAGATCGGCTTTGTGGTCAGCCGGCACCTCGGCGATCGTGCCCATGCGGGCGCGTTCCAAGGCGCGCACGTAGGCGATGACCGCCCAGCGGTCTTCGGGGCTGAGTTTGTCGGCGTAGGGAAACATTGTATTTTTGCCGAAGGTGATGGTGTTGAAAATCTCGCCCTCGGCCATCTGGCGGATGCGGTCATCGTGGTAGGTGGCCGTCGTCACCATGCCGTAGCCGTTGGTGATGCCCTTGCCATCACCCAGCGCGCCGTGGCAGGGGGAGCAGTAGATGGTGTAGCGCTCCCGGCCGCGCGCCAGGAATTTCTCGTCGATCACCAACTGCGGGGGAAACCCGCGGGCGAACTCGCCGGCCGGCGTCTTGCCGCGGTGGAGAAAATCATCGCCGCGGAGATAGTCGGGATCCGGGGCGATCGTGCGCCCGCGGGGAACGACGCCGGCAGGCAGCGGGCGGTCGGCGCGGCCGTCGGCGAAAAACTTCGACTCGGCCTGCGGCTTGTATTTCGCCTGGCGATCCATGTCGGGGAAG
>JBGOXZ010000043.1:0-11955 GCA_041479395.1 Opitutaceae bacterium | reverse complement strand
CGTTCTTCACGATTTGAGGACATAGCCCACCCCCCGGACCGTCTCGATCCGCCGGTGCTCCGGATCGATCTTGGCCCGCAGCCGATGCACGAGGACGTCAACCACGTTGGTCTGCGGATCAAAGCTGTAATCCCACACGTGTTCGAGAATCATGGTCTTGGTCACGGGCCGCCCGGCGTGCCGCAACAGGAACGCGAGCAGCGTGAATTCCCTCGGCTGCAACTCGACCGGACGCTGACCCACCCGGACCTCGCGCGTGACCAGATCAAGTTCGATATCGCCGGACGTCAGGCGCGTCGCCTCCGGCGTGCGCGTGGCGCGCCGGATGAGGGCCTGCAGCCGGGCCAGCAGCTCGGAAAAGGCAAAGGGCTTCGTCAAGTAGTCGTCGCCCCCCGCCTGCAGGCCGCTGATCCGGTCGTCCACCCGGCTGCGCGCGCTCAGGAAAAGCACCGGCAGGGCGTTGCGTCCGGCGCGGAGCCGCCGCACCAGGCTCAGCCCATCGAGGCGCGGCAGCATCACGTCGACCACCGCGGCGTCATAGGCCGTGGTTGCGACCAGCGCGAGCGCCTCGTCGCCATCGCCGGCCTGATCGACCGCGAAGCCGTGCTGGCGCAGGCCGCCGGCGACAAAGGAGCCGATCTTGGGGTCGTCTTCTACCACGAGGATACGCACAACCATTGATTAGGGGATCGCCGGCCCGGCGTCTACGCTGCAGTGCAGCCGGAGGCTGGTAGAGTCTGTCATTGCAAGGAGCTCTGTTGGCCAGCATAGCGACGAAGCAATCCCGCTGGATCGCCACGCCCGACTCCCCTCGGGCTCCCGATGACAGGCCAAGGGTGCCACGACCATCAGCGGGACCAGCCGGAAGGAAAACCGCGCGCCCCGAAGGGCGCGCGGGTTACACCACCGATCATATTCCCCGGTCAGGAGGATGGCTTGCTGTCAGTTTCATCCACCACGAGGTAATGAGTGCCGCCGTGGCTCCAGAGCTTGAGCAGCGTTTTGCGGCTCTCGGCGTGCTCGGTGAGCCGCATCGCATCATCCGCCGTGCGGACCGGATGATGGTTGATCTCCTGGATCACGTCGCCCGGCGCGAGGCCGGCCTCGGCGGCGGCGGACGAGGGATCGACATTGGTCACGAGCGCGCCGTGCACCCGCGCGGGCACTTCAAATTCATTGCGGGCGCCGGCATCGAGATCGGCCACCTCCACGCCGTCGAGCACGTCATTGTCCTTGCCGTCGCTGGCGCTGACCCGCGGGCGCTCGCCCGGCAGTTCGCCGACCTTCACGGTGACCGCTTCCTCCTTGCCGTCGCGGAGCAGCCGTATCTTCACCTCGTTGCCCGGCTCCGTCGCCGCCACTGCGAACTTCAGTTGCCGGCTGTCCTTCATCGGCTTGCCATTGTAGTCGAGGATGACGTCGTCACTCTTGAGGCCGGCCTTGGCGGCTGGGCTGTCCGGCGTGACATCGCTGATGATGACACCCTTGGCCGACTTCAGGTGGAATTGTTCCGCGAGATTGGGAGTGACATCCTGAATGGTGACGCCGAGGAAGCCCCGCACGACCCTGCCGGTGGTGACCAGGCCGTCCATGACGTGGCGCGCGAGATTGGCGGGAATGGCGAATCCGATACCTTGGAAGCCGCCGCTACGGCTGAGGATCGCGGTGCTGAGGCCGATCAGGCGGCCCCGCATATCGACCAGCGCACCTCCCGAGTTGCCCGGGTTGATGGCGGCATCGGTCTGAATGAAATCTTCGTAGTCAAGGCCCAGGGCGCCCGACCGTCCCGTGGCGCTGACAATGCCGCTGGTGACCGTCTCGCCGATGCCGAACGGATTGCCGATGGCCAGCACCCGGTCGCCGACGAGCACATCATCGCTGTCGGCAAACGTGACGGTGGGCAGGTCATTCGCATCGACCTTGATGACGGCGATGTCCGTCTTCTTGTCGGTACCGATCACCTTGGCGGTCAGCTCCCGGCCGTCCCCCAGCGTGACCTTCACGCTGTCCGCGCTGTCCACCACGTGATTGTTGGTGAGGATGTAGCCGTCCGCGCTCACGATGATGCCCGACCCGAGCCCCATTTCCGGCGGCTGCCGGATGACCCGGCGCCGCCCGCCGGGGCCGCCGAAGAACGGGCCGAAGAACTGGCGGAACATGGGATCATCGGAGGGCAGGCCGCCATCCACCTCCATTTCCTTGGCGCGTTCGCGGGTGACCACCTTGACCACGCTCGGCGTCACGCGCTTGACGATGGGGTTGAGCGACAGCGCCGTGTCCTCGGCGCGAGGCAGCGGCGCCGCATCGACTTTGATGTTCACGGACGGTTTCTCGTCGCGCTTGGAGTCCGCGACGACCCACGTCGCGCCGCCGATGAGGAGGGCCAGCGCGGCCAGCAGGAGCGACCGCCAGGTTCGGGAATGGAGAGGTGTATGCATGGTTGGAATTTCTGGTTGAAATGGTTGGAGTGATTGCGAACTGGCCCCACCATAGCCGGACTCGCTGACCGGCGCATTGCGGGAGCCTTACAGTTTTGAAAGGTTGGCCGGCTGCGGTTGCCCCGCTCCGCCGCTGCGCCGGCCCCTCCCGCGGGACCACCGCTTTGCTCAGATCCCGGCGGTTCGGCCGGGACAAAACCCACTTGCCGCGCGAAACTTCTCCGGCTACGGAATCAGCCCGATGAGCACGAACGCTCTTCGGGAGAATGCCGGCCGGGACACGGCGGGGACCACAAGCGGGGGCGCTTGCCCTCGCGGACTCCTTCGCCGCGCATCCGGATTCCTGCCCGCTGATCCATGATACGTGTCGTACTCGCTCTGTTTGCGCTCGTCCTGCTCGTCCGCGCAGCCGCGGCCGGTGAAGTCTACGACGAGATCAACCTGACCGACGGCCGCGTGCTGCATCAAGCGGAGATCAAATCCGATCAGCCGGCCACCGTGACGATCTTGTGCAAGGAAGGATTCATCTCCGTGGCAAAGCGCCTGTTGCCTCCTGCGCTGGCGGCGAAGCATCCCGGGCGCGCCCCCGATCCATCCGCCGCGCCCCCGCCGCCAAGCAAACCGCCGCCCACTGCGGCGCCCGGCGGTCGCAACACCGGGAGGATTTCGTTCACCGGCTGTCGCATCGTCTCCGCGCAAGACAAGAACGGGAGCGCCGACGTCGCGTTGGAGAATGCCACGGATCGTCCGATCCAGATCCATGCGCGCGATTTGCTCTGCCGGACCTCGGCAGGACAGACCTTCGCGGCGCGGTACATCACCTGGGTCCCGCCCGGCCGGTCCCTGGACGATCCGAGCGCGCCCACCACCGTGGTTTCAGGCTACACGCATTTCGACTTGCCGGGCGGAACCGCCGCCACGGTGCGGGTGAGTTTCTTTGACTATGATCCCAATGCGCCGAAGTTCATCGAGCGCGTCGTTTGGGCGGGGGGCCACTGAACCGGTCGCCGAGCCTCCCCCGGGGGGCTCGCCAGCGAGCACGCCCGGCGCGGAACGGGGGACGCAGGAAAGGCCGGAGGCCAGCCCGGGTTGTACGCTACAAGACCGCTTCGCTTAGAGGGCGGCTTCGCCCCGCTCGTCGGTCCGGATCCGCACCGCATCCTCCAGGGGCAGGACGAACACCTTGCCGTCGCCGATCTTGCCCGTCTTGGCGGCCTTGACGACGCTCTCGACAACCTTGCCGACCAGATCGTCAGAAACCACCACCTCGATCTTCACCTTGGGCAGGAAATCCACGGTGTATTCGCTCCCGCGGTAGATCTCGGTGTGCCCCTTCTGGCGGCCGAAGCCCTTGACCTCGGTGACCGTCATGCCTTGAACGCCGAGCTGCGACAGGGCCTCCTTCACCTCCTCCAGTTTGAAGGGTTTGATGATGGCAACGATGAATTTCATGGGAGTACGGGTTGAGCGAATCCGGGCTTATTCGATGTAGCCTTCCTCGCCGTGTTCCGCGAGGTCGAGGCCTTGGCGCTCGACTTCAGGCGTGGGCCGCAGGCCGACGAGAACCTTGACGATAAACGCGATGATGAACGTGGCAATCACTGCCAGCCCGAGGGTGATGCCGATGGCCTTGAGCTGCTCGTGCCAAAGGCCGCCCTCGGTCACAAGCTTGGCGAGGCCGTTCTTCAGCGCGGCGCCGCTGGTCAGGTTGCCGTTGACCTCGCCGGTGGCGAGCAGGCCGGTCAGGAACGCGCCCAAGGTGCCGCCGACTGCATGGACGCCGAACGTGTCGAGGGCGTCGTCATAACCGAACTTGGCCTTCACGATCGTCACAAAGTAGTAGGGCACGGCGGCGGCGAGCAGGCCGATGATGACGGCGCCGGTGGAGGTGACGAAGCCGGTGGCGGGCGTGATCACGACGAGTCCGGCGACGGCGCCCGAACAAAAGCCGAGGATGGAGGCGTGGCCGCGGAAGATCCTTTCGATCATGGCCCAGGTGAAGGCGGCGACCGCCGTGGCGATCGTGGTCGTGGTGAAGGCATTGGCGGCAATGCTGTCAGCGGCAACGGCGCTGCCGGCGTTGAACCCGTACCAGCCCACCCAAAGCATGCCGGTGCCGACCATGCAGAGCACCATGCTGTGCGGAGCCATCTTCTCCCGGCCGAAGCCGAGGCGGGGTCCGATGACGAGGCAGAGGATGAGGGCCGACCAGCCGGAGGACATGTGCACCACGGTGCCGCCCGCAAAGTCAATCGCCTTGATGGCCGCGCCCGCGTTCCAGACCCCGTTCATCAGACCCGACGCGCCCCACACCATGTGGGCGAGCGGGAAATAGACCAGCAGCATCCACAGTGTCATGAAGAGCAGGATGGAGGAGAACTTCATGCGCTCCGCGATGGCTCCGACGATCAAGGCGGGCGTGATGATCGCGAACATCAGCTGATACATGGCGAAGACGTTGTGCGAAACCCAATAGGCGTAGTCGGTGTTGGGCGCGGACGTCACTCCTTTGAACAGGACGAACTCGACGCCACCGTAGAAGCGGCCGATGAAGCTCCCCTTGAAACTGGTGCCAAAAACCAGACTGTAACCGAACGCCCACCAGAGGATGGTGACCAGCCCGGCGATGCCGAGGCATTGCGCCAGCACGGAGAGCACATTCTTGCGACGGACCAGACCGCCATAGAAGAGCGCCAGACCCGGCAGCGTCATGAAGAGCACCAGGGCCGACGACGTCATCATCCAGGCGTTGTGCCCGGGCCCCGGCACGCCGGTCAGACTTTTGCCGGGGTCGCTGTTGTTGACGTACGCTTCAAGCGCGGCCACGCGCTGGTCAATGGTGGGCGCAGCCTCGTCGGCCAGCACCGGCAGGGAGAGAAGCGCAACCGCCAGGAAAGCTAACGCGGCGCGCACGGGATTTGGCATGGGCAGCTTCATGGGGAGAAATAGCCCAGCCATGAGCAGAATCGATGCCATGAACCGTTTTGATGGGTGAGATGAGCAAATCTATGCAGTCCCCCGGCGAAATGGCCGGGTAACGTCGCGCGCCTACAAGAAAAAGGCCGACCCGGCAGGGTCGGCCTTGGGCCGCATGGCCAAAAAGGGGCAGCCGGAGGCCTGGCGGGCGTCCCGGCGTCTAGATGGCGGACTCGCCGCGCTCGTCGGTACGAATGCGGACCACCTCATCGAGCGGCACGACGAAGACCTTGCCGTCGCCGATCTTGCCCGTCTTGGCGGCCTTGATGATGGTCTCGACCGTCTTGGCCACGAGTTCATCGCCCAAGGCGATCTCGATTTTCACCTTGGGGAGAAAATCGACGGTGTATTCGCTGCCGCGGTAGATCTCGGTGTGGCCCTTCTGGCGACCGAAGCCCTTGACCTCGGTGACCGTCATGCCCTCGATGCCGATGCCGGAAAGGGCGTCCTTAACTTCCTCGAGCTTGAAGGGCTTGATGATGGCGATGATGAGCTTCATTGATGGGAAAAGCTAAATGTTAGAAGGTTGGAAGAAGAGATGTTGTCAATCACGGGATGAGGGTGCCGGTTCAGTCGCGCCGCCCGGCGCCGGGCGATCTGGCAATCAGGCGCTGGCGCAGTTGCCACAACAGCAGTCCGCCGTAGCCGCCGGCGACGCCCGCCGAAACCCACCACTGGCTGCCGCCCGCAAACAGTGCGGGACTGATGATCTGCACGAGCGCCAGCACAATCAGCAGGTAGGCCACGCGCCGCATCGAGCCCGGCATGACCGCCCAGCCGCTCTGCAATCTGCCGCCTTCATGAAGCTTCTCGTGCCGGCGGTGGGCTGCGGCCTGGATCAGGCCGAACCCGAGACCGATGGTTCCGCCCAGAATCAGTCCAGCAGCGACCGGCCAAGATCAATCAGGTGAGTTTCCATGGTGTCAGGTTCTTGTCGGGTGCATTGGTTCCGCCCGGCCGCGCGAGGAGGGCATCCCCGCGCAGCCGGACGATTGGTTAAATCAGCCTCTGGGCATGGGTGTCTCGGATTGCTTGTCCATCACCATGCCACCGTAGCCGGGAATGCCCATCTCGGGAATATCAAGCCCCTCGATCTGGATTTCATCACTGACGCGGTTGCCCACGAGCATCTCGGCGATGTAGTACACGAGGAGGGAGAGGAGGGAGAGCGTGACAAAACAGGTGGTCACGCCAATGAGTTCGGCCCAGAACTGGCTCAGGCCGCCGCCGTAGAACAGGCCGCGGACCGTGCCGCTGACGCCGTTCCAGCCGTCACCGTAAGTGCCGTCGGCGAGCAGACCGATTGAAAGGCAGCCCCAGGCGCCGTTGACACCGTGCACCGAGATGGCGCCGACCGGATCGTCGATCTTTTTCTTGTCCCAGAAGAAGACGGATTCCACCACCAGGACGCCGGCCACGATGCCGATGATGGCGGCACCGCCCGCGCTGACGAAAGCGCAGGGAGCCGTGATGGCCACGAGCCCGGCGAGCATGCCGTTGCACATCATGGAGGGATCGGGCTTCTTGGTGCGGAACCACCACATCCACAAGGTCGACGCGACCGCGCCGGTCGAGCCCGCCAGCATGGTGTTCACGGCCACCACGGCGATGCGCAGATCGGTGCCGGCGAGAGTGGAGCCGGGGTTGAAACCGAACCAGCCGAATGCAAGGATGAAGGTGCCGAGCATGACAAAGGGAATGTTGTGGGCCGGCATCGGATTGATGCTGCCGTTCTTGTTGTATTTGCCGAAGCGCGGGCCGATCAGCCACGCGAAGATGAACCCGATCACGCCGCCCTGCATGTGCACCACCGAGGAACCGGCGAAGTCCACGTGCCCGTGGCCGAGGCCGAAGTTGGTGCCAAGCTGGGCCAGCCAGCCTCCGCCCCAGACCCAGTTGCCGAAGAGCGGGTACATGATCGTGCCGATGCACACGCCGTAGATCATGAACGCGGAGAACTTCCAGCGCTCGGCGGCGGCGCCCGTCGGGATCGTGGCGGTGGTGTCCATGAACACCATCTGGAACAGGAAGAGCGCAAACGCCGCGGTGTCATAGCCGGCGCCTTGCAGCAGAAATCCCTGCCAGCCGAGGATGCCGAACGGCTTTCCAAAGATCGTCCACGTGATCTCGTGACTCAAGCCAGCGTATCCGCCCATCGTGCCGATCGCCCCCAGTCCGCCGAACATGAAGGCGAATCCACAGAGATAAAAGCCCAACATGCCCATGGGATAGATCATGAAGTTCATGGACATGGTGTGGCCCGAATTCTTGGCACGACACAGGCCGGTTTCCACCAGGGCAAAGCCGGCCTGCATGAACATGACGAGGAAGCCGGTGATCAGCGTCCACATGAAGTTGATCGCCACGCGATTGTGGCCCACGCCGTCGGCCAGCTTGACGGCGAGGGGCTCGATCTTTGATTGGGCCACATAGTCGTCGTAGGCTTTCTTGGCCTCCGCATCGGCCTTCACCTTGGCGGGATCCTTTTTGTCGTCATCGCTCAGGTCGGCCGGCGCGCTGACAACGAAGTGATTGCCGCCCGCATCCTGGACGTCGATGGCGGAGCCGGTGGCGGTGCCAGCTGGGTCTGGTTTCGGGTCATCGGCCAGCGCCTTTGACGTGGCCAGACCACTGCAGAGCGCAAATCCCAGCAGGGCCGCGCCCAACCATCTTGAGCCTGAATATCGGTTTATCATAGTGGTGTCGATCGCCTCCGCGGGAGGCGGTGCTTGGGTTGTGGATTGATCAGACGGCTCATCGGGATCCGCCTTGGTGCATTCGAAACGCATCGCCGCCGCGCCTGCCCAGCGGAGAGCCGTTCAGGTGCAACAGGAGCTGCGATAAGCGCAGTTTCTAGCAGCCCGCATGCCAAGGGTGGCCGCTTCCCCGCTTAACCTTCCGGGAAACCCGCCCCGGATTTCGCTCGGAAGCCCCGCTTGATTTCCCCGGCCGATGAAAAGAATTTATGCCAGAATTGGCCGCCCAGAGAAGCCGCGGCTCAAGATGCGGCCAGGCCTACGCCGGCATCACCGTCTGGATGTGCAGGTCGCGGAGCTGCTTCGCCGTCACCGGCGCCGGGCTCTGCGTCATCAAATCCTGCGCCTTTTGCGTCTTGGGGAAGGCGATGACGTCGCGAATGCTCGTCGTGCCGCACAGCAGCGCGACCAGGCGGTCGAAGCCGAACGCAATGCCGCCGTGCGGCGGCGCGCCGTACCTGAACGCGCGCAGCAGGTAGCCGAAACGGCTCTCGACGACATCCGCCGGAATCTTGAGCACGTCCTTGAAGACCTTCTCCTGCAGCGCCGGCTGGTGGATGCGGATCGAGCCGCCGCCGATCTCCATGCCATTGAGCACGACATCGTAGTGCTGGCCGCGAACCTTCTGCGGATCGGTGTCCAACCAAGGAATGTCCTCCGCCACCGGCGCGGTGAACGGATGGTGGGTGGCCACAAAGCGCTTCGTCTCCTCGTCGAAGGTCATCAGCGGAAAATCGACGACCCACAGGAAATTCCATTGGCCGGTCGGAATGCTGAGCGTGCCGCGCTTTTGGAGCAGGCCGGCGCAGTCGAGCCGGATGCGGCCGAGAATGGCGCACGCCTTCTCCCACGGCGCCGCCGCGAAAAAGATGATGTCGCCGTCGGCGATGCCGAGCCGCTGTGTCAGCGCCGCCTTCTCCTGCTCGGTGAAGAACTTCACGATCGGCGACTTCCACTCGCCCCCCTCGACCTTGATGAAGGCGAGCCCCTTCGCGCCGAGGGATCTGGCGGCCTCCTCCAGGCTGGTGAGTTCGCCCTGGGTGACGTCCGCGAGGCCCTTGGCGTTGAGCGCCTTCACCGCCCCGCCGCCCGCCGCGGTCGAGGCGAAAAGCTTGAACGCGGACTGCTTGAACAGGTCCGTAAGATCGGCGAGCTCGAGGCCGAAGCGCGTGTCGGGCTTGTCCACCCCGTAGCGATCCATCGCGTTGCGGAAGGCCAGCCGCGGAAACGGCGTCGGCAGATCCACCTGCAGGATGTCGCGCCAGATTTTCTTCAGCATTCCCTCGAAGAGCGTGTAAATGCCCTCGCGGTCGATGAACGACACCTCGACGTCGATCTGCGTGAACTCCATCTGGCGGTCGGCGCGCAGGTCCTCGTCGCGGAAGCAGCGGGCCATCTGGTAATAGCGCTCCACCCCCGCCACCATGAGGATCTGCTTGAACTGCTGCGGCGACTGCGAGAGCGCGTAGAACTGCCCCGGATGAATGCGTGACGGCACGAGGTATTCGCGCGCGCCCTCCGGCGTGCTCTTGAACAGGATCGGCGTCTCGACGTCGATGAAACCCTGCGCGTCGAAGTAGTCGCGCACGGCCTTCGTGGTGCGGTGGCGGACCTCGAGGTTCCGCCGCATCCCCGGCCGGCGCAGATCGAGGTAGCGGTAGGTGAGGCGGAGGTCCTCGTTGACCCGGTCGCCGCCGGCATCATCCAGCGGAAAGGGGGGCGTCTCGGAGAGATTGTGGATCTCGAGCGTGGTCGCATCGACCTCGATCTCGCCGGTGGCCAGGTTGGGGTTGGCCGTGCCGGCGGGCCGCGGCGTGACCTTGCCCGTCACCCCCACGACCGACTCGGGCTTCAGCTGCGCCGCCCGCGCTCCGGCGTCCGCGTTGGAGTTGGGTTCGAGTTTGACCTGCGTGATGCCCTCCCGGTCGCGCAGGTCGATGAAGATGATGCCGCCTTGGTCACGGATGGAATCCACCCAGCCGACCAGCGACACAATCTTGCCGAGGTCGGCCTTGGTGAGTTGGGCACAATGATGCGTGCGCTTCATGAAGATCGAGAGACGAAGGACGGCCAACTAAGCTGGGCCCGCCGCCGGAGGGCAAACCCGAAATTGGAGCCGACGTCCGGGTGTTCGCGGTTGCGCTTGCGATCCGTCCGGGCGCATGATGCCCTGCCGTTTGATCATGAATCTTCCCCTCCCCCGTTGCCTGCGCTGGCTGCTGACCCTCGACATGATCGCCGGCTGTTCCCTGCTGGCCGCCGACGCCGGGGCCGCCGGCGCCTCCCCCGCTCCGGCGCCGGCGGCGCGGAGCTACACGTTCCGGCGCGGCGTCAACATCTCGCACTGGCTGTCGCAGAATTATCCCGAACGCCCCTACGGCGCCCCCTGGTTCGGCAAGGAGGACGTGGCCTGGATCGCCGCCCAAGGCTTCGACCACATCCGCTTCCCGGTTGACGGCCGGCTGTGGCGGCGGGACGACGGAACCCTGAACGAGGCGGCGATCGCACCCTTTGACCGGGCGCTGCGCTGGGCGCAGACCCGCGGCTTGGGCGTCATCCTCGACATGCATTTCCTCTCCGGCGCGAGCTTCGATCCGCAGAGCCAGGAAAGCTCCCTTTTCACGGATGAGGTTTTGCTCCGGCAGGTCGCCGATTTCTGGCGGCGGGTGGCGGAGCGTTACGCCGGCGAAGGATCGTGGCTGCGTTTTGAACTCCTCAACGAGCCGGTGGCCGAGACCTCCGCCCAGCTCAATGCCTTTGCCCGCCACATGCTTGCGGCCATCCGCCCATCGAATCCGACGCGCATCGTCTACCTCACCTCCAACCGCTGGAGTGGCTTCGACACCGTGCCCGAGGTCGACGTGCCCGCGGATCCGTACGTCGCCTTCACTTTTCACTTCTACACCCCGATGCTTTTCACGCACCAGCGCGCCAGTTGGTCAAAACTGCCGCGCAACATGCCGGCCGTGCCCTTTCCGGGGGAGGTGCCGGACCTGACCGGCCACGTGCCCAGGGACCATTTTGCCTGGCTGCCGCCCGGCACCGAGCTGTCCGCCGCGCAGCAGATCGATCCGGCCTTCGCCCGGCTGGCCGCCTGGGTCCACGAGAAGGCGGGCGGACGCGAGATTCATATCGGTGAATTCGGGGCTTACGCGCCGGCGGACGCCGCCTCGAAACGCCATTACATCGCGGCGGTGCGGGCTGCGGCCGAACGCCATGGCTTTGCCTGGGCCGTGTGGGATTACGACGACAGCTTCGGGGTGCGCGACCGGCACGGCGCCCCCACGCCCATCCTCGAGGGCCTCTTCCCGCGGCCCTGAAGTCTGCCGGCCGGCCATGAACGCCAACGCGCTTGAGCCTTCGCCTCCGCCGGTCACCGGCTGGCGTCGCGTGCTGCGCGAGGGGGAGAACACCCTCGTGGTGGTGCCGCTCGCCCTGTCGGTCGGACTGCCTTTGCTGGAAATTGTTTTGCGGCGCTTTCACACCGGTATCACCGGCTCCATCGTTTTCGTCCAGAACTTCACTCTGATCATCGGCATGGCCGGCGCGGCGATAGCGGCGCGCGAGGGCCGGCTGCTCTCGTTCTCGACCATCTCCAGTTTTCTGAACGGCTGGGTGAAATCCGCCGCGCGCATCTTGAGCAGCGGCGTGGCGGCCGCCGTCAGCGGCATCCTGTGCGTGGCCAGTTTTCAGTTTCTGCTGTCCGAAAAACGTGGGGGCGGGCAGATGGTCGGCTCCATCCCCGACTGGGTGGTCGAGCTGGTGCTGCCGCTCGGCTTCGGCCT
>JBGOXZ010000042.1:0-11976 GCA_041479395.1 Opitutaceae bacterium | reverse complement strand
GAGGCGACCCGACCGACCAAGAACCGCCTCGAGGCCGAGCTCATCGCCCGGTCGCGCGAGAAAAGCAAGGGCGCGTCGGATCTGCAGCTGCTCCAGTCCGCTTTTGCCCGGCTGCGGTAACACCGTATCTTCGGCGACCATCTGGGCCACTGTCATCGCGAGCCCGCCGAGGGCGGGCGTGGCGATCCAGTCTTCTGGATTGCCTGGCCGATGTCGCTTCGCTCCTCGCAATGACCGTTAAGAAGGAAGGCCAGCCAAACCCTTCGCCGCTCAGCGCGCCGCCTCGTTGAGCAGCCGCTCGAGTTGGTCCTTCCACAGCGCGGCCACCGTGTGCGTGCCGTGGCCGCGGGTCTGGTCGCTCCGCGGCAGGACGACCGCGCGGCCGCGCGGCACCCGTTGGATCTCCCGTTCCAGAATGCCGAGCTCCGGCGGGTTGATGAGATCGTCCGCCGAGTTCACCGCAAGCAGCGGTGCCGTGATCTTTTCCAGGCCCGGCCCGGGGTCGTAGTCCCGTGACGCGTCCAGGGCGTAGAAGACGTCGTTGGCATCCTCGACTTTCATGAGGCCGGCGACAAATGAGTCCAGCGTGGCGTCAGCCCGGGCCAGCGTGGGCGCCTCCCGCTGCCGCAGCACGGGATTGCTGCTCATGAAGAAGAGCATCTGCACCGCGGTGCGGAGCGACGGCGGCTGCGTTCGGTATTCGCCGTTCTGCCACTCCGGATCGTAGCGGATGGCATCGATGATCATCCGGCGCCAGGCGCGGTTGCGGCCCGAAATTTGGGTCGGCAGGCTGGCCAGGGGCATGAGCGCATCCATGAAGTCCGGGTGCCGCTCGCCCCACACCCACGTGTGCATGCCGCCCATCGATGTGCCCATGACGAGCCGCGTGTGCTTCACCCCGAGCCCTTCGGTCAAGAACCGGTACTGCGCCTCCACCATGTCGAGATAACCGTAGTGCGGAAACCGGAAGTGCAGGCCGTTGCTGGGCTTGCTCGAGCGGCCGTGCCCGATGCCGTCGGGCAGAATGAGGAAGAAACGCGCCGCGTCCAGCGGTTGCCCGGCGCCGAAGAGCTCGCCGGCAAACTCCGGACGGATGAACTGCGCGCCGCTGCCCGTCGTGCCATGGAGGATCAGCACGGCGTTGCGCACCACGCCCTGGGCGTCGCGCTGCGGTTGCCCGACCGTGCGATAGTGGATCCGCAGCTCTGGCAGGCTCTCGCCGGAGGCGAACCGGAAGTTGTGCATGACAAAATCCCCCTCGGCGGGCGCAGGGTAATCCGCGGCCTGCACGCGAACGAACGCAAGCAGCAGGAAGGCGAATCGGATTCTCTTGCACATGGAAGGCGGACTCAGGCGAGAAACCGGGCGGTGGTGCGCACGAGTTCGGTCGCGACCCGCTGCGCGGCCTGTTGCGTGCGCGGATCCTTCAGGCGGCCGTTTTCGTCAAAGGCTTCGTCCGCATGCGGGAGAGTGCATTGCGCCGGAATCACGTGACAGCCGAGATGGAGCAGGAGCTGCCGTGTCACCTGCGCCGAGCGCACCCCGCCGAACATGCCCGGCGAAGCCGAGACGACTGCCGCAACCTTGCCGAGGAGCGGATTGGGCTCCGCGCGGGTGCACCAGTCGATGGTGTTTTTCAGCAGCGGAGTGATGAGCGAGTTGTACTCCGGCGACGCGATGAGCAGGGCCGGATGCTGCGTGATCAGCCCGACCAGTTTCACGGCGTTGGCCGGCAGGCCTTCCGCGTCCTCCAGATCGCCGTGATAGAGCGGCAGCGGACAATCGTTGAGGTCGAGGAGCGTGACCTCGCCGCCCGCGGCGCGCACCGCCTGCACGACCACGGCGAGCAGCTTTTTGTTCAACGATTCGCGCCGGGCGCTGCCGGCGAACGCGAGAATGCGCGGCGTCTGGCTCACAGGGGAATCAAGTATCCAGCTCCTGCACCGAGGCAACTGTCATCCAGCCTTTCGCGGTGAATCTTCCCGCGGGATCCCGGGGCAAAACTCGCATTGCGCCACGCGATGCCATGGCTTAGCTGCTGGCATGTCCATGTCGCGACTGCTTCTGACGTTCCTTTGCGCCGCGGTCGGAATGGGCCCGCCGCTGGCCGCCGCGGACCTGTACGTCTTCTTCGGCACCCATCGCTCGGGCCCCGGCATCGGGTTCTCCGTCGCCCACTTTGACACTGACACCGGCGCGCTCACCAAACCGCGGTTCCTTACCGAAGCGGTGGAGCCGGCGTTCTTTGTGATTCATCCCGACGGCCGGCATCTCTACACGTGCAACTCCGGCTCCCCCGGGGGAATCAGCGCTTACGAGATCGAGCGCGCGACCGGGCAGCTCACCCTGCTCAACAAGGAGCCGTCCGGCGGCGACGATGCGAGCTACGTCTGCCTCGACCAGACCGGCCGCTACGTGTTCGTCGCCAACTATCAGGGCGGCAACCTCGCCGCTTTTGCCCTCCAGCCCGACGGCCGCGTCGGCGGGCGCACCGCCTTCGCCCAGCACACCGGCCGCAGCGTGAATCCCCAGCGCCAGACGCATGCCTACGCCCATTCGATCATTGTCGACCCAAGCAACCGGTTCGTCCTCGTCGCCGACCTTGGCCTCGACAAGCTGTTCGTCTACCGATTCGACGAAAGGGACGGCTCGCTCCAGCCGAACGATCCGCCCTTCGCCGAGGTCAAGCCCGGCTTCGGTCCCCGGCACGTCAAGTTTCATCCCAACGGCCGCTGGGTTTACCTGATCAACGAGATGGGCTGCACCGTCACCGGCTTCAATTGGGACCCGGCCAAAGGATCGCTGGCCGAGTTCCAGACGATTTCGACGCTCCCCGCCGATTTCAAGGGCACCAACACCTGCGCCGAGGTTGAAGTGCACCCCAACGGGAGATTCCTCTACGGCTCCAACCGGGGCCACGACAGCATCGCCGTCTTCGCCATCGATCCGACCACCGGCCGGCTGACGCCCATCGAATATGCGCCCAGCGGGGGCCGGACGCCGCGCAATTTCGCCTTCGATCCGACCGGGCAATGGATCATTTGCACCAACCACGGCAGCGAGAACGCCGTGGTTTTCCGCGTGGACGCCGCCACCGGCCGGCTGACCCCCACCGGCCAGCCGGTTTCCGTGCCCTTTCCTTTCTGCGAGCGTTTCCTGCCGGTGCGCTGACGATCACGTGCCGCTGTGAGTCGGGCGCGCTCCGGCGGTTGCCGGCTGCGGAGAGGCGAAGCGTGGAGCGGCGCGACCCCGGCGAGCGATCTGAGGATTTAGCCACCGACGGAGATGGCCGCGGTTTCATTCTGTTTCAATTCCACCGGCGGCCCGCCTCACGGCAGCGGCTTCAGCGCAAAGGCGCCGGGATGGATGCGGCGGAGGCATTCCTGGATCTGCCGGAGGTTTTCCACCGAATTCTGCCGCGCGCGAAAAGGAATCGTGCCGCTCTCCGGAAAATAGACGCAAAAGCGGCCGTGAAAGAGGAAGACGGCGACGGCCGAGGTTTTCGTCTCGCCGTCCGTGACATAGGAGTACTGCAGGAGGTTCACCGGGCGGTGCCGCGCGACCTTCTCCGCCACGAGACTCGCATCGCGAAGCGCGCTCTCCGCGTTCAAGAGCAGCGCCGCGGGTGGCGCGGCCGCGGGCGACTGCGGAAAATCAAAACGGTAAAGCGGGTAACGCGGTGTGATGCGCGGATACTTCACGAGAATCAGGGGTGACACCTTGTCGATGTCCTCGCGCTGCGCCGGCGGCAGATCCAGCGGGAGAAAGCCGTAGTTGACATCCCATGCCCAGAGCCGGTTCTTCAATTCGAAGACGGCCACGGCGTGCCCGGCCACGACCTCCTCGTCCTCCTTCGCGCCCCATTGCAGCACGCGCACCCAGGCGTCCTCACCGAAGCGTTCCCTGAATTGGTCGTAGAAGTAGATCGATTCCACCAGGCAGCTGTTGGCCACGTTGAGCCGCTCATGCTTGAACGGCGGCGCCGGCTTCCCCGCCGCGGCCAGGGTCGCCGCGAAACATCCGAAAGCCGCGATCGTGAATGGATATCGATATCCGGCCATGAACCCCCTGATGAAAGCAAAAGTTGTTCCAGTGTCCATCCGTGTTCGTTGCCAGCTGCGCCAGGCGCGGCTCGCGGCCGTTTGACTCGCGCCCGTGCCCCCCTGTAGCCTATCCTCTTTCCATGGCCGAACTCTTCGACAAAAACCGGCGCATCCTCAACGCGTATCTCATCGGGGTGCAGACTTCGCACATGCCGTCCGGCGAGGGGGCCGAACTCCTCGCGGAACTGCGGGAGTTGGTCGAAAACCTCGGCCTGGCCATCGCCGGCAGCGTCCTGGTCCATCTGCGCTCACCCACGTCCACCTTCCTGCTGGGCCGCGGCAAAGTCGGCGAGGTGATCGCGCAAGCGAAGTCCGCCGGTGCCGACGTCATTGTCATTGACGAGACGCTCTCGCCCGCCCAGCAGCGCAATTGGGAGGAGGAATCCGGGCTCGCCGTCATCGACCGCCAGGAGGTCATCCTCGAGGTGTTTGCCGACCGCGCGCACACCCGTGAGGCCATGCTGCAGGTGGAGCTGGCCCGCCAGGAATACTTTCTCCCGCGCCTGAAGCGCGCGTGGACGCACCTCTCGCGCCAGCGCGGCCGCGGCGCCCTCGGCGGCGAAGGCGAGACGCAGCTCGAACAGGACCGGCGCACCGTGCGCGACCGCATCGCCCACCTGCGCAGCGACCTGGCCGCGGTGCGCCAGCAGCGCGGCGTGCAGCGCCAGCGCCGCCTGCGCGTGCCCGTGTCCACCTGCGCCATCGTCGGCTATACCAACGCCGGCAAGTCCTGCCTCCTCAACCGCCTCACCGGCGCCAAGGTGCTCGTCGAAGACAAGCTCTTCGCCACCCTCGACCCGACCACGCGCCAGCTCGCGCTGGGCAACAACCAGAAGCTGCTCGTCACCGACACCGTCGGCTTCATCCGCCGCCTGCCGCACGGCCTCATCGAAGCGTTCAAGGCCACACTCGAAGAGGTGGTCTTCGCCGATTTCCTGATCCACGTGCTCGACGTGACCAATCCCGACGTCGCCCGACATCATGTCACCACCCTCGGCGTGCTGGCCGAACTGGGCGCCGACCGGAAGACCATTCTCACCGTCTTCAACAAGATCGACATCGCCGACCCCGTCACGCTCGAATCGGTGCGCCTGCGGGCACCCGACGCGCTCTACCTCAGCGCGAAGACCGGCGCGGGGCTCGACGCGCTGCGCGTGCATTGCACCAGCCTCATCGCCCGCGAGTTCGGCGCCACCGAGTTGTTGGTGCCGCCCGACCGCTACGACGTCATTGCCCGCCTCTACGAGGTCGGCCACATCCATGCGCAGGAGCTGCGCGACGATGGCATCCACATCCAGGGCCGATTCCCCGCCGCGCAGTCCGCGATGTTCGCCCCATTTGTGGTTCGCGTTCCGCGGGTGCCATCGGCCGGCAGTACCGGCTGATCCGGAGACCCGCCGGCGTGACAATACCGTTCACGCCACCTTGACGGCGGCGGTGGCATCACGCGCCCGGCCGCCGAAAACTCCTTCAGGCTCGATTTTTATCGTGTCAGTTTGCACGACGGGATGTCCTCGTGACCGCACTGCGATGTCCACCGAACGCCTCTTTCTCGCGATGGCGCTGCCGGCGCCCGTGCGCGAGCAACTTACTGCGCTCTATGAGCCCGTGCGCGGCATCGTCTGGACGCGGCCGGAGCAGCTGCATTTGACGCTGCGCTTTCTCGGCGATGTCGATGTGTCGCTGGGAGAAACGCTGGAGGCGGCGCTCGCGCGCGTTCAGGTGGAACCGTTTGTGCTGCCGGTGGCGGGCGTCGGTTCATTCCCCCCGCGCGGCCCGGCGCGCGTCATCTGGGTCGGCATCGGGCAAGGCCACCCGCGGCTTTACCAGCTCCGTCAGCAGATCGACGACACGTTGCTCGCGACGGGCATGGCGCTCGATGTGCGCTTCTTCCAGCCGCACGTCTCGCTCGGCCGGGTGAAGGAGGGCGTGCCACCCGGCGCGGTGACGGAATTCCTCAAACGCCACCGGGAGTTCGAGGCCGGGCCAATCCGCGCGGAGGCTTTTCAGCTTTTTGCGAGCACGCTGCATCCCGGTGGCGCCGTGCATACGCTGAAACGGGAGTTCGCGCTGCATCCCTCCCCGTGACCACCGGGATGCCCTGCGGACCGGAAGACGCACCATAGTCTGGTGGCCGCGGCGGGCGCGGCGATTCGAACCGCCGCGCTTTTCAGCTTCCCTGCCGGCGGCGCCCGACCTATCGGTTGCGCCATGTCCATCCGCGCGTGGTTCTCCACTTTCATCTATTGCGAGCCGCTGCAGAAATCCGGCCTCGCGCGTCTCAACGACGAACTGGCCGAAGAATGTCATCGCATCCGCGACCACGATGCCGCCGGCCGCCGCTGGTCCGCCCGGAATTATCGCGGCGGTTTCACCAGCTACGCCTCGCTGGCGCAGCTGCACAAGGTGTCGTCGACCTTCGCGGCGCTGGAGAAAAAGATCACCCGGCACGTGCGGCGGTTCACACACCTGCTCGACCTGGACCTGCGCGGGCGCGACATCTTCATGACTGATTGCTGGGTGAATATCTTGCCGGAACACGCGGCACACGGCCTGCATTTGCACCCGCTTTCGTTCATCAGCGGCACCTACTATGTTTGCACACCGCGCGGTTGTCCCGGGTTAAAATTCGAGGACCCCCGCCTCGACCGCTTCATGGCCGCGCCGCCACGCCGATCCAGCGCCCGGCGGGCCAACCAGCAGCATGTCACCTACCCGGCCGAGGCCGGCAACGTGATCCTTTTCGAGAGCTGGCTGCGGCATGAAGTGGTGGCCAACCGGACGACGGGCGAGAGGATCAGCATCAGTTTCAACTACAATTGGATCTGATTTTCCCGGGCTGCCAGGGCATCGGGCGTCAGACTACTCCAGCCAATCGAGCAGATTGAAGTTGGCGATGTACATCGCCACGAGGCCGGCCGCCGTGCCAATCATCAACAGCGCAGCGATGATGCCGGTCCAGATCAGCGGCCAGTTTCGTTTGGGCATGTCGCGAGGTTCGTTGCTCATCACCTGAGATTGGCTGGATTGCACTTGCCACAATGGACCGATCCATGTCGCAGGCAACCGGGATTGGCAAAAACCAGTGATGACATCAGTCTGTGGTCATGCTGGTCATCCGCCGCATGGTCGACCGCCGCAGGAGCTACACCGCGATCTTCCTGGCCGGTGAGCCGCCCAAGATTTTCCCGACCTCGGATCATGAGCACGCGCGCATCCTGCAAATCTACAAGCAGGACCGCCGCCACCGGGACGTACTGAATGACTTCACCGAATACGATCTGACCGGAGGCGGCGCACCCCCGTGGCTGCGGCTCTGCGATGAATGAGAACCTGCTCCCGCCTTCGCCAACTGCGTGAAACTGAACCAGAAGAAGTTTATTTGCTTGGCAGACAGGCTAAACCGGTTCAACCTGTCTGCGTGCAAAACATCGAGGTCAGTGATGAGGTTTACGACACCCTGAAAAAACTCACGACGGACTTTCACCAAAGCCCCAACGACGTGCTCGCGGTCCTGCTTAGTCTCCCTCCCACCCTCACCGCAGGCAGCGAACCGCTGATTGCCTACATGCTTGGCGTGGAATTCCGCACGAAATTCACCGATGCGGACAAATACCTCGCGATCCTCGGGTGGATAGCCGCAAAGCACGCCTCGGATTTCAGCGAATTCATTCTTTCCCTGACCAGCGGCCCGAGTGGCCGCCGCTACCTCGGCCTTTCGCGTGAAGAGATCGTCGACCAGTGCCGCCATAACCAGGCCCGGGAGATTCCCGGCACCCATTACTGGGCGATCATGAACATCGACACTGCCACGAAACGCCGTTTCCTTTCGCGCGTGCTCGAGTTCATCGGCTACCGCGAGGAGATCGTTGACTTCGCCTGCGGTGTCATCGGCATGCGCCGTCCGCTCGTCCGCAGCGGCCGCCCGAATGCCGCCGCGGGGTAGACCGCCCGCGATGACCGGCCCGGTGAAACGGTGGCGGCAGGTCGACAATGCCGCGGTGCCGCCCATCGACCGGCGGCGAGCCCGGGCCCGGCCGATTTCAGGACGACTCGGGCAATCGTTCCTGCCTTAATTCAGGCTTCCTCCGGTCCGGCCGGCCGCCTAGGTTTGCCGAGCTGTGAACGTCCCAGGAGAAACACCGTCCTTCAAACGCCGCAATTTCCACAATTTTTTCCGCTCGCTGTGGTTCTCCCTCGAAGGTTTTTTCGCCGCCCTCAAGCTGGAGCCCTCGTTTCGCGAGGACCTGATCTTCGCGATCATCCTGGTGCCGTTCGCGATCATTCTGCCGGTCAACGCCGTCTCCACCGCGGTGATGATCGCCGCGCTGTTCCTCATCATCATCGTCGAGTTGCTCAACTCCGCCATCGAGTGGACGATCGACTATATTTCGACTGAAAAGCATCCGCTGGCCAAACGGGCCAAGGACATGGCGAGCGCCGCGGTCTTCCTGAGCTATGTGAACTGCGTCGTGGTGTGGCTCATCATCATCCTGGCCAACTGGCGCCGCATCACGCAGCTCGAGTTCATCCGATGGCCGCCGCATTTCATCCCGTAGCCCTCGTCACCGGAGCCTCCCGCGGCATCGGCCGGGCAATCGCCGCGCAACTTGCCGCGCGCGGCCTCCGCCTGGCGGTGCATTTCCGCGAGAACCGTGCCGCGGCGGAGGCGACGCTCGCCGCGCTCCCTGGCACGGGGCATGGGCTGTTCCCCGCAGATTTGACCGTTCCCGCCGCCACCGAAGAGCTCATGGCGGGCGTGCTGCGCGCCTTCGGCCGCATCGACGTGCTGGTCAACAATGCCGGCATCTACGAGCTGCACGCGCCGGGCGAAGTGGCCTTCGCCGAGTGGCAGGAGCGATGGGACCGCACGCTGGCTGCGAATCTCACGGCGCCCGCCCACCTGTCGTTCCTCGCCGCCCGGGCCATGCGCCGTACCGACGGCGGACGCATCGTGAACGTTTCTTCGCGAGGGGCGTTTCGCGGCGAAGCCCGCGCGCCCGCCTACGCCGCCGCCAAAGCCGGCCTCAATGCCTTCGGCCAGTCTCTCGCCAAGGCGTTCGCGTCCGAGCATATTCTCGTCTTCACGATCGCTCCCGGATGGGTCGACACCGACATGGCTGCCGGCCATCTGCATGGCCCTCGCGGTTCCGA
Source organism: Opitutaceae bacterium (assembly GCA_041479395.1). Lineage (GTDB taxonomy): Bacteria > Verrucomicrobiota > Verrucomicrobiia > Opitutales > Opitutaceae > Fen-1467. The sequence goes on along the minus strand of JBGOXZ010000042.1, from coordinate 2,719 downwards.
AATCGTGCAGGATATCCCGCTGGGGCGCGTGGCCACGGCCGAAGAAGTCGGCCGCGCCGCCGCCTGGCTCGCCCTCGACGCCCCCGAGTCGATGACCGGCTGCATCATCGACCTCAATGGCGCTTCGTATCTGCGGACGTGAAAATGCACGCGGGCAGGGCCGCGCCCCCCGTTCGGCCGCTACCGCAACCGCGCGAAAAACCATCCGGCCACGCCAATCATGACGAGATTGGGCAGCCACGCGGCAACCTGCGGCGCGAGCAGCTCACGTCCGCCGATCATGTTCGCCAGGCTGACCAGCAGGTAGTAGACGAAAAAGAGCCCGATGGATTTCGACACGCCCACGACCGGGCTCACGCGGACGCCCGAGACGGCAAAGGGAATGGCAATGCCGATGACAATCAGGCAGCCCAGCGTGTCGGCGATGAGGCTGTAGTAACGCATGGCGTATTTGGTGACCTTCGGGTTCCCCTCGATGGTCAGGTAGTCGATGAGGCGCCGCAGTTCCCGAAAGGAGAGATCGACGGGATTGCGGTCGATCAGCAGCATGAGCCGGGGATCCTCGTGAAAATCGGTGAACCTCCGCTCGGCAAAGGCGATGGGACGCACCATCTCGCCGGTTTCGACGTCGAATTTGATTTCGCACCCGTCGCGCAAGGTCCAGCCCCGGGTGACGGGGTCGTACTCCGCCTCCCGCGCGAGGTAGCGCGTGGTCTCGCGGCGTTGTGCATCGAGCACCGACACGGTCACGCCGTAGGCGCGTTCCGCAAACCGATTGTAGCGGTTGATGAACCAGAGGCGTCCTTCCGAGCGGTTGTCAAAGGACACGCTCGCGACGAGGCCGGCGCGCTCCACACCTTCAACGCGCGCCTCATGACGGAACTCCACGCTGTCCTTGATGCGGCGCGATTCCTCGACCGACCAGGGCACGACCCGCGAATTGAACAGCCACATGAGGCCGCAGCACAGCACCCCCACCACCCAGATCCCGCGCGTGAGCCGAAAGAGGCTGAGGCCCGCGGCGCGCATGGCGGTGAACTCGTTGTTCCGGTGAAGCTGGCCGAGGCTGTACAGCAGCGAGACGAGCAGCGCGAGCGGAAGCACCACCGTGAGGAAGCTGGGCATGAGCACGGCGTAATAGACGGCAATGTCGATCGCGCCGGCGCCGTTGTCGAGGAGGTCGCCGAAGTCGTCGTACATCTCCTGCATCAGCAGCAGGCCGACCGCGGCCGTGAGCACGAGGCCCAGGATCTTCAGCCATTCGCCGAGGATGTGACGGTCGAGGGTCTTCAACGCAGGAGAGTTAAAACGACAGGATGGCATCGAGGCCAAGCGCAAAGTCCGGGCCTCCTCGATGGCGAACGCCGCGAGGGCCGCCGTCCGCCGCGCAACCACGTCGGGCGGAGGGAGGGTGGCCCGACCGGCCGGCGGCCGGGATTCTCCCAAGACCGCCCCTTGATTTTCCCCATGGGGGTCTGCTAACGTTGCGGCCTTTCCACCTTCCCTTTCACTCCCACCTCCTTCCACCCATGTCCACACCACAGAAATTCGAGTTTCAGGCAGAGATCCGGCAGCTGCTTGATATCGTCATCCACTCGCTCTATACCGAAAAGGAAATCTTCGTGCGCGAGCTGGTGTCCAACGCCTCCGACGCGCTCGAGAAGCTGCGCCACCTTCAGCTCGTCGAAAAGGAGGTCTTCGATGACCGCCTCCCCCTGGAGATCAATATCACCACGGACGACGCCGCGAAGACCTTCACGATCCAGGATTTCGGCGTGGGCATGACGCGCGCCGAGCTGGTGGAGAACCTTGGCACCATCGCCCACTCCGGCTCGAAGGCCTTCCTCAAGGCCGTGGGCGAAAACGCCGCCAAGAGCGCGAACCTCATCGGCCAGTTTGGCGTCGGCTTCTACAGCGCATTCATGGTGGCGAAGCGCGTGCGCGTTTTCGCCCACTCCTGGCAGCCCGCCGAACCCGGGCACGTCTGGGAGTCGGACGGATCGGGCAGCTACACCATTGAGGAGGCCGAAGGCCAGCGCCGCGGCTGCAAGGTCGTCGTGGAACTGAGGGACGACTGCGCCCACTTCAGCCTCGCGTCGACCATCGAAGCCATCCTCAAGCGCTACTCCTCGTTCGTCCAGTTTCCAATCAACCTGAATGGCAAGCGCAGCAACACCGTCCAGGCCCTCTGGTTGCGGAACAAGCACGAGATCAAGGACGAGGAGTACACCGAGTTCTACAAGTTTCAGGCCAATGCCTTCGACTTGCCGCGGTTGCGTCTCCACTTCAGCGCCGACGCCCCGTTGGCCATTAATGCGCTGCTGTTCGTGCCGGAGGAAAATCCCGAGCGCTTCGGTTTCGTCCGCGCCGAGCCTGGCGTCGCGCTCTACTGCCGCAAGATCCTCATCGATCCGCATCCCAAGGACCTGCTGCCCGAGTGGCTGCGCTGCCTCAAGGGGGTCGTCGACAGCGAGGATCTGCCGCTGAACATCTCGCGCGAAATGACCCAGGACCGGAGCCTCCTGGCAAAACTCAGCCGGGTGCTCACGCGCCGCTTCATCAAGTTTCTGGAGGAGGAGGCGAAGGAGCGCGCCGACAGCTACCGGGAGTTCTACCAGCGCTTCGGCGTCTATCTCAAAGAGGGTGCCGCCCTCGATGCCACCTACAAGAACGACCTGGTGAAACTGCTGCGCTATGAATCGTCACTCACGAAGAAAGG
>JBGOXZ010000041.1:0-12058 GCA_041479395.1 Opitutaceae bacterium | reverse complement strand
GGCAAGAACGAGGTCAACCCGGTCTACATCATGATGGACTCGGGCGCCCGCGGCAACCGGCAGCAGGTCCGCCAGCTCTGCGGCACCCGCGGCCTCATGGCCAAGCCCTCCGGCGAAATCATCGAACGCCCGATTCTCTCCTCCTTCCGCGAAGGGCTCACGGTGCTGGAGTATTTCATCTCCACCCACGGCGCGCGCAAGGGTCTGGCCGACACGGCCCTCAAGACCGCCGACGCCGGCTATCTCACCCGCAAGCTGTGCGACGTCGCCATGGACGTCATCATCGCCGAGGACGATTGCGGTACGCGCGACGGCGTCTGGAAGAAAGCCATCTACGAGGGCGACGACGAGATCGTTTCGCTGCGTGAACGCATCATCGGGCGTTGCGCGAGTGACGACATCGTCAACCCGCTCAACCCCTCCGAACTGCTCGTCCGCTCCGGTGAACTCATCAGCGAGGAGACCGCCCGCCGGATCGAGGATGCCGGCATCGAGCGCGTCAAGGTCATGTCGCCGCTCACCTCGACCAGCCAGTACGGCATCGACGCGAAGTCCTACGGCATCAATCCGGCCACGAGCCGGCTGGGCAAGATTGGCGACTCCGTCGGCATCATCGCGGCGCAGTCGATCGGCGAGCCCGGCACGCAGCTGACGATGCGGACCTTCCACATCGGCGGCGTCGCGAGCGCCGGCTTCAAGCAGCCCGAAATCCGCGTCCGCTCCGGCGGGACGGTGCGCCATCATGGCCTCCGCCTGGTGCAGACAGCCGATGGCGCCAGCATCGTGCTCAACAAGACCGGCACGATCCAGATCGTCGACGAGGAGGACAAGGAACTCGAGACCTACAACATCGTCATCGGCTCGGTCATCACCATCGGCGATGGCCAGAAGATCGACAAGGGCCAGGTCCTGGCCTTGTGGGATCCGTACAACGTGCCCGTCCTGTCGGAAAAGGGCGGCGCGCTCGCCTTCAAGGACATGATCCCGGGGGTGACGGTGAAGCGCGAACTCGATGAATCGACCGGCCGCATCGCGACCGTGGTGATCGAGCACAAGGAAGACCTCAATCCGCAGATCGAAGTGCGCGACGACACCGGCAAGCCGGCCGCCGCCTACTCGATTCCGGTGGGCGCCCAGATCGTGGTGAGCGAAGGCGACATCATCTCCCCGGGCGCGCTGCTCGCCAAGACCCCGCGCCAGGCGTCGAAGACCAAGGACATCACCGGCGGACTTCCGCGCGTGGCCGAGCTGTTCGAGGGCAGGCGGCCCAAGGATGCGGCCGAGATGGCCCGCATCGATGGCGTGCTCTACTTCGAAGGCTCCATCCGCGGCAAGCGCCGCCTCCTGGTGAAGAACGAGGAGACCGGCCAGGATGAGGAGCATCTCATTCCCCACGGCAAGCACATCATCGTGCAGCCGGGCGACGTGGTGCACAAGGGCCAGCACCTGACCGATGGCGCGGCCGACCCGCACGAGATTCTCGAGATCCTCGGGCCCGCCGCGCTTTATGATTTCCTCATCTCGCAGGTGCAGGAGGTCTACCGGCTGCAGGGCGTGACGATCAACGACAAGCACGTCGAGATCATCATCCGCCAGATGCTGCGCAAGGTGCGCATCACCGATCCGGGTGACAGCGAATGGTTCTGGGGCGAACAGGTGGATCGGAGCGCGTTTCTCCGCGAGAATCAGCGCCTCGAGGAGGCGGGCGGCAAACCCGCCGAGGCCGAGCCGATCCTGCTCGGCATCACCAAGGCTTCGCTCGAAACGGAGAGCTTCATCTCCGCCGCCTCGTTCCAGGAAACCACGCGCGTGCTCACCGATGCCGCCACGCTCGGCAAGGTGGACCTGCTCAAGGGCTTCAAGGAAAACGTCATCATGGGGCATCTCATCCCGGCCGGCACCGGCCTGCCGAAGTACAAGCAGCTGCGCATCACACTGCCCTTCGGCGCCGAGTTGCCCGCCGTCGAGGAAACCAAGGCCGCCGGCGAAGCCGGCTGACCATCGCCGCATCGCAGGGATTGCCTCTCGCACCACGCCATTTCGGGGCCGCGGACACTGTCGTCTGCGGCCCCTTTTTACAGGCGCGCGCGGCCGGCCGGCACCACTTCGACAACGACGACGGCCGGCCGATTTTTTTGTGCGAGTAGCCGCAAAAAAACCTTGTCATTCAGCGGGGGTTGGCCGACTGTAGCGATTCCTCCCGCCAAAATGACACTAGTTGAGCTTAGCTCCTGGTGTCATGCGCCCGGCCTCCTCCCAGGCCGGGCGCTTTTTTGCGGATGGGATAGTGCACAGGAACATGCGTCCGGACTTGGCGCGATCAGCGCCGGGCGGGCCCACCTGATTGTCGCGCGGTGCGCTCGATGCGTTGCCCGTCCAAATGCGGCCGGCGTTTCGCCATGCGACAGGGCGCGGCTGCATTTTGGAAGCGCGGGCCGCGGACGGGCGCATGCGAAGAAAATCCGTGAGCGGCCGGAAGACGATGGAGCCCGGCGCCGCAAGGGGGTCCCGCCGCCACTACGCGAATATTTTGGCGTGCTTTGGCGTCGTGGATTCAACTGATGACAGACACTTATGCCCTCGTTAAGTGAGCGCCGGGTGCCCGGTTTAGCGCTCCCAAACGCAGCCAAAACTTTCGCCTTGCGTTGCGGCGCGCGGACATGCTTCCCTAACCGTCCTTTTTCTCTCTCAGCGCAGCGCGTTTTCAGCTCCGGCTGAAGAACGCTTTTTGGACCGCGAGTTTGGGGGCTGAATCCCAGATTTCGCGGGCCGCCTTTTTTTCGCGAAAACGCTTGCCGAAGGCGACCCCTTTGGTAGCGTTCGCGACTTTTCTCTTCATACCAACCATCACTCTCAAGTCTCTCTATGCCAACCATCAATCAGCTCGTGAGGAAGGGCCGTCGGCAGATCCGCGCCAAATCCAAGGCGCCGGCCTTGCAGGGCAACCCGTTCCGTCGCGGCGTCTGCGTGCAGGTCATGACCCGCACGCCCAAGAAGCCCAACTCCGCCATCCGCAAGGTGGCCAAGGTGCGCCTCACGAACGGTTATGAAGTCATTGCCTACATTCCGGACGAAGGCCACAACCTGCAGGAGCACTCCATCGTGCTGGTCCGCGGGGGCCGCGTGAAGGACCTGCCGGGCGTCCGCTACCATATTGTCCGCGGCACGCTCGACGCGACTGGTGTCGAGAAACGCCGGCGCAGCCGCTCCAAGTACGGGGTCAAACGTCCCAAAGCTGGGGCCAAACCCGCGGCGGCTGCACCCGCGCCGGCTGCCCCCGCGGCGCCTCCGGCCGCCACCGTCTGAGGAGATCCCTGAGCCATGTCACGCCGTCACCGAGCAGAGAAGCGGAAAACCATTCCGGACATCCGTTACAGCAGTCCGCTGGTTGCGCACCTGATCAACGTCATCATGGAGCGGGGCAAGAAGAGCCTCGCCCAGCGCATTGTCTACGGTGCGTTCGAGCGCGTGAGCGAGAAGGTGGGCAAGGGCGATCCGGTCGACCTGCTCATCGGCGCGCTGGAGAACGCCCGGCCGCGCCTGGAGGTGAAGAGCCGGCGCGTCGGTGGCGCCACCTACCAGGTGCCCGTGGAGATTTCCTACGAGCGCCAGGAAAGCCTCGCGCTGCGCTGGATCGTGGCGGCGGCGGCCGCGCGCAAGGGCATGCCCATGCCCGAGGCTCTCGCCGCGGAGATTGTCGACGCCTACAACAACACGGGGACCGTCGTCAAAAAGAAGGAAGACACCCACAAGATGGCCCAGGCCAACCGCGCCTTCGCCCACCTCCGCTGGTAACAGCGTTCCCGCGCATGTCCGTCACGCTCCAGATCGTTACTGATAAGGCCAAGCTGTCGCCGGCCAACGCGCCGCAGCGCGCCGCGCCCATGGAGTGGACGCGCAACATTGGCATCGCGGCGCACATCGACGCCGGCAAGACGACCACGACCGAGCGCATTCTCTACTATTCCGGTGCCGTCCACAAGATGGGCGAGGTGCACGAGGGCACCACCGTCACCGACTGGATGGAGCAGGAGCGCGAACGCGGCATCACCATCACCGCCGCGGCCATTTCCTGCGCCTGGATCCCCTCGGTCGGCCCGTTCACCCCGATCAAGCACCGCATCAACATCATTGATACGCCCGGACACGTTGATTTCACCGCCGAGGTGGAGCGCTCGCTCCGCGTGCTCGACGGCGCGGTCGCCGTGTTCTGCGCGGTGGGCCGGGTGCAGCCGCAATCCGAAACCGTGTGGCGGCAGGCCAACAAGTACCGCGTGCCGCGCCTGGCCTTCGTCAACAAGATGGACCGCGTGGGCGCCAACTTCTACGCGTGCGTCGAGGAGATGCGCAAGAAACTCGCCGCGAACGCCCACCCGCTGTTCCTGCCCATCGGTGTCGAGGACAAATTCCGCGGCCTGGTCGACCTCGTGCAGATGCAGGCGTATTATTTTGAGGAGGATCCGGCGGATCCCCTCGGCCTCGAACCGAAAATAGGCGAGATCCCGGCCGAGCTGCTCGCCAGCGCCAAGAAGTACCGCGAGAAGCTCGTCGAGGCCGTGGCGGATTGCGACGACGAGTTCGCCCACAAATATCTCGAAGGGGCCGATATCAGCGTCAACACGCTGATGATCGGCATCCGCAAGGCGACGGTCTCCCTCAAATTCTGCGGCGTCATTCCTGGTTCCGCCTTCAAGAAAAAGGGGGTCCAGCGCCTGCTCGACTGCGTCGTCAACTACCTGCCCAGCCCGCTCGATCTGCCGTCCACCCGGGGCCAGAACGGCAGCGGGCAGGAGGCCTTTGCCAAGGCCGACGACCGCGAGAAGACGGTGGCCCTCGCGTTCAAGCTGTGGAGCGATCCGTTTGTCGGCCGCCTGGTCTTCGCCCGCGTCTACCAGGGTAAGCTCACCAAGGGCCAGTCCGTTTTCAATCCGCGCACCCGCCGCCACGAGCGGATTTCGCGGCTGCTGCTCATGCGCGCGATGGACAAGGAGGAGATCGATGTCGCCTTCGCCGGCGACATCTGCGCGGTGGTCGGAGTCAAGGACGTCATCACGGGAGACACCCTGTGCCACGACAAAGCCGACATCCGGCTGGAGCCGCCGACGTTTCCCGAGCCCGTCATTTCCATGTCCATCGAGCCAAAGTCGAAGGCCGACCAGGACAAGATGGGCAAAGCCCTCCAGCGCCTTTCGGCCGAGGATCCGACCTTCCGGACCTTTACCGACACCGAGACGAGCCAGACGATCATCGCGGGCATGGGCGAGCTGCACCTCGAAATCATTCGCGACCGCATGTTCCGCGAGTTCAAGGTCGAGGCCGACGCCGGCAAGCCGCAGATTGCGTACCGCGAGAGCATCACCGTCCCGGCCGATGGCGAGGGCAAGTTCATCCGCCAGTCGGGCGGCCGCGGCCAGTACGGCCATGCCTGCATCAAGCTTGAGCCCAACCAGAAAGGGAAGGGGATCGAGGTCATCAATGAGATTGTCGGCGGCATCATCCCCAAGGAGTACATCAAGCCGGTCACGGAAGGGATCCTCGAGGCCGCCAACAACGGGGTGGTGGCCGGCTATCCGGTCATCGATTTCAAGGCCCGCCTGGTCGACGGCTCCTTCCACGAGGTCGATTCCTCGGAACTCGCCTTCCGCATGGCCGGCATCTTTGCCTTCAAGCACGCGATGGCCAAGGCCAAGCCCATTCTTCTCGAGCCGATCATGAAGGTCGAGGTCACCGTTCCCGAGGAGTTTCAGGGCGACCTCATGGGCGACATCAACCGCCGCCGCGGCCACATCCAGGGCATCGAGCAGCGCGAAGGCGCCTGCATCATCAACGCCCTGATTCCGCTCGAGACCATGTTCGGGTACGCCACGGACATCCGCTCGCTCTCCAAGGGCCGCGCCTCCTACTCGATGGAGCCTTCGCACTTTGACCAGGTGCCGGCATCCCTCCTCACCAAGGTCGTCGAGACATCCACCAAGGCTCCGGCCCGCACCTAAACCCCCGCTCTTTGTACCGCCATGAAAGGCCAGCGTATCCGCATCAAGCTTCAAGGTTTTGACTACCGCGTCATCGACCAGTCGGCCTCGGAAATCGTCGAGACCGCCAAGCGCTCCGGCGCCCGCGTCTCCGGCCCGATCCCGCTGCCGACCCGCATCGAGAAACTCTCGGTCAACCGCTCCCCGCACGTGGACAAGAAATCCATGGAGCAGTTCGAGACGCGCACCCACAAACGCCTCATCGACATCATCGATCCCACCGCCCAGACCGTCGATGAACTCAAAAAACTGAACCTCCCGTCCGGCGTCGACATCACCATCAACGTTTAACGCACACTTTCTGACAGACAGTTAGCAGCCAGCCAGCGGGCTCACCGCCGGCAATTGCTAATGTAGGTCTCACGAAACGGAACCCTCCACCTACCGCTTAGCCCATGATCGCTACACTTTTAGGCAAAAAGATCGGGATGACGCAGGTCTATGACGCGCAAAACGTCCTGGTCCCCGTCACCGTGGTCGAAGCCGGTCCCTGCCCTGTGGTGCAGGTCAAGACCGCGGAGAGCGACGGTTACAACGCCGTGCAGCTCGGCTTCGCCAGGAAGAAGACCAAGAACACCAGCAAGGCGGAACTCAACCACGCCCGGAAGGCCGGCCTGACCGAGGCTCCCCGCGTCCTCAGCGAAGTGCGCCTGGCCGAACCGCCGGCGGTCAAGCCGGGCGAGGTCGTCACGGTCGCCGCCTTCCAGGAAGGCCAGCTCGTCGACGTCATCGGCGTCTCGAAAGGCAAGGGCTTTCAAGGCGTCGTGCGCCGCTTCCGCGTCGCCGGTGGCCCGGCAGCCCACGGTTCAATGTTCCACCGCCGCATCGGTTCCATCGGCATGCGTCAGACCCCCGGCCGCTCATGGAAGAACCAGGCGATGCCCGGCCACCTCGGTTCCGAGCATTGCACCATGCAGAACCTGCGGGTGGTGAAGGTGCTCCCCGAGAAGAATCTCCTTCTCGTGAAGGGCGCAATCCCCGGCGCCAACGGCGACGATGTCATCGTCCGTACGGCCATCAAGGGCCAGCCCAAGGCCGCGAAATAGCGAACTGGAGATTCCGCAGCCATGAAATTCAAAGTGTACAGTCCCGACGGCGCCCAAAGCCGCGAAGCTGATTTCAGCATTCCCACGTTCGAAGGCGAGAAGGGTGTGCAGGCCGTCAAGGAAGTCGTCGTGGCCCACCAGGCCAACGCCCGCCTCGGCACGCATTCCACCAAGAAGCGCGGCGAGGTCCGCGGCGGTGGCAGGAAACCCTGGCGGCAGAAGGGCACCGGCCGCGCCCGCGCGGGCTCCATCCGCTCGCCCCTCTGGGGCGGTGGCGGCGTCGTGTTCGGCCCCAAGCCGCGCGACTACTCCAAGAAGATCAACGCCAAGGTGAAGGCGCTCGCCTTCAGCCGCGCCCTCTTCGATCGCGCCGCGGCCGGCGACATCGAGGTCATTGAGAAATTCGAAGTGAGCCCGGTAAAGACCAGGGTCATTGATCAGATCCTCACCCGCATCGCCCCCAAGGGGAAGGTGCTCATCGTCGACGATCCGTTCGCGCCCGAGACGCGCCGCGCCGCCCGCAACCTCGGGCGCATCACCCTGCAGGAGGCCGTCAAGCTCAACACCCTCGATCTCTGCCAGTACCGGAAGATCGTCGTGTCGACCAAGGCCCTCGAAAAGATCATCGCCCGCGCCGGCGCGGCCAACGGAGGCAACTGATGATCAACGCCGACCAAGTGCTCAAGCACATGCGCCTGACGGAGAAGTCCAACAAGCTCTCCGCCAACTACAGCCAGTACACCTTTGAGGTCGCGCCGACCGCCACCAAGCACACCGTGCGCGCGGCCATCGAGCAGACGTTCAAGGTGACCGTCACGCGCGTGAACATCCAGAATGTCCGCGGCAAGAACAAGCGCAGCCGCCAGGGGCGGCCGAGCCGCACCTCGGATTACAAGAAGGCCATCGTGACCCTCAAGGAGGGCGACAAGATCGAGCTCGTTTGAGCTCACCCCGCTGCAAGGAGACCACCATCATGCCACTCAAAACCTTCCGTCCGATCACCCCGACCCTCCGTTTCACCGCGCTGAACCGCCCGGAGGAGATCACCGACAAGCGCCCGGAGCGCGGTCTGATCGAGCACAAGCACAAGACCGGCGGCCGCAATTGCTACGGCCGGCTCACCTCGCGCCGCCGCGGCGGCGGCCACAAGCAGCTTTACCGCATCATCGATTTCAGGCGCGCCAAGCTCGCGGCGCGCGCCCAGGTGCAGGCGATCGAATACGATCCCAATCGCACCGCCCTCATCGCCCTCATCGCCTATGGCGACGGCACGAAAAACTACATTCTCGCGCCCAAGGGCCTCAAGGTCGGTGACACCGTGATCAGCGCCAGCAAGTGCGAGAACAACGAGTACCGCCCCGGTGACGCCTATCCGCTCGAGACCATCCCGCCCGCCACCCGCGTGCACGCCGTCGAGCTCATTCCGGGTCGCGGCGCCCAGCTCGCCCGCTCGGCTGGCGCCGGCCTCGAACTCATCACCGTGGAGAACGGCAACGCCCAGCTCAAGCTGCCCTCGGGCGAAATCCGTCTCGTCAATGCGAAGTGTCGCGCGACCATCGGCGAGGTCGGCAATGCCGACCACATCAGTGAGTCGCTCGGCAAGGCCGGCCGCAACCGCTGGCTCGGGCGCCGTCCGCGCGTGCGCGGCATGGCGATGAATCCGGTCGATCACCCCAACGGCGGCGGCCAGGGCAAGTCCAAGGGCGGTGGCGGCCGCCAGCAGGTCGTCTCCCCGTGGGGCCAGCTCGCGAAGGGTTTCCCGACGCGCCGCCGCTCCCGGCCCTCCAACAGCCTCATTCTCATCCGCCACAACGGCCGTCCGCCGCGTGGCAAGAAGTAAACCCGCCCGGCGTCTCACGCTCATCGCCCATCCCCCCTTCCCACCATGGCCCGTTCAATCAAGAAAGGTTACTTCGTCGATCCGCACCTGATGGCGAAGATCGAGAAGGCCGGCAAGGCCAGCTCGCGCAAACCCATCCAGACTTGGTCGCGCCGTTCGACGATCACGCCTGATTTCGTCGGCCACACCTTCAACGTCCACAATGGCAAGGCGTTCGTCGCCGTGTACGTGACCGAGAACATGGTCGGCCACAAGCTCGGCGAGTTTGCGCCGACGCGCATTTTCAAGGCCCACGGTGGCATGACCCGCAAGGAGATCTGAACGCGCTCCGCCGCCCAACCGCACGACCCACCATGGAAGTCCAAGCCCTTACCCGCAACACGCGCATGTCGCCGAAGAAAGTGCGCGAAGTCACCCGCCAGATCCAGGGACACAAGGTCCCCGATGCGGTCGACCTGCTCTCGCTCATCCCGCGCAAGTCCGCGCGCCTGGTGCTCAAGACGCTCAAGAGCGCCATTGCCAACGCGGAGAACAACCCGAAGGTCAACCTCACGGCGGACCAGCTTGTGGTCTACCGCGCCCTCGTGGAAAACGGTCCGGTGCTCCGCCGCTTCAAGGCCGGTCCCCGTGGCTCCGCCATGCCGCGCCGCAAAAAGACCTCCCACATCCGCATCGTCTTGTCCGACGAGGCGAAGAAAAACTAACCTCCCGCCCAACCCCGCCTCGGCCAACCTCCGCTCCCATGGGTCAGAAGACACATCCCGTCGGTTTCCGCCTCGCCCTCACTCGCAACTGGCTGTCCCGCTGGTATGCGAACAAGAAGGACTTTCCCGGCCTCCTCCACGAGGACCAGATCATCCGCCAGAAGCTCATGGAGAAGCTCAAACAGGCCTCCGTGCCGCGCATCTTCATCGAGCGCGCCTCCAACCGGGTCCGCGTGAAGATCTTCACGGCGCGTCCCGGCATCGTCATCGGCCGCAAGGGTCAGGAGATCGAGAAGATCAAGGACGAACTCGCCAAGCTCACCGGCAAGGAGATCCTCCTCGATATCCAGGAGGTCAAGAAGCCGGAGATCGAGGCCCAGCTCGTCGCGGAGAACATCGCGCTCCAGCTCGAGCGCCGCATCGCCTTCCGCCGGGCCATGAAGAAGGCCATCGAGATGGCCATGACGCTCGGGGCCGAGGGCATCAAGATCCAGTGTTCCGGCCGCCTCGGCGGCGCCGAAATCGCCCGCCGCGAATGGCAGCGCAAGGGCCGCGTCCCGCTCCACACGCTCCGGGAGAACATCGACTACGGTTTTGCCGAGGCCCACACCCTCTACGGCAAGATCGGCGTCAAATGCTGGATCTGCAAAAAAGACGCCGACATGACCAACTGAGCCGAAGCCTTCGACTCCCGACCCTTTTTAAGCCATGGTTCTCGCCCCCGCCCGCAGCAAATACCGCAAGATGCAGAAAGGCAGCCGCGCCGGCAAAGCCAAGCGTGGCAACACGCTCGTCTTCGGCGAATTCGGCCTGCAGTCCCTTACGCGCGGCCCCATGACCGGCGCACAGATCGAGGCCGCCCGCGTGGCCATCTCCCGCCATCTCAAGCGCAAGGGCAAACTCTGGATCCGCGTGTTCCCGCACAAGCCCGTCACCAAGAAGCCCGCCGAAACCCGCATGGGTCACGGCAAGGGCCCGGTGGAGTACTACGTGGCGCGGATCAAGCCCGGCGTGGTGCTCTTCGAACTCGGCGGCATTCCCGCCAAGGTCGCCAAGGAGGCCTTCCGCCTCGCCGACACCAAACTGCCGTTCAAGTGCCGCTTCATCGCCCGCGAAGGCGCGGTGGTGTGAGCCCGGTCATAACCGCTAACCTCGTCCCTTCGCCTCCACCATGACGACGAAAGAGATTCGTGAGCTTTCCATCACGGAGCTTGCCACCAAGCTGCGCGAGACCCGCGAGCAGCTGCTCCAGCTCCGGCTGCGCAAACAAACCGGCCAGGTCGAGAAGCCGCATCTTCTGCACGAACACCGCAAGGACATCGCCCGCCTCGAAACCATCCTTCATGCCAAGAAGCAGGCTCCCCCCACGGCCGCCTGACGCGCACTTCCAACCGATTTCCCACATGTCCGCTCCCACCCGCAGCAAGCGCAAGACTTTCATCGGCTTTGTCACAAGCCGCATGGGCGCCAAGTCCGTCAAGGTCACCGTCCCTTATCGGACCCCGCATCCGCGTTACCAGAAGGTCATCAACCGCCAGACCGTCGTGCACGCGCATGACGAGAAGAACGAGGCCAAGGTCGGCGACAAGGTCGAAGTCATGGAGACCCGCCCGCTCAGCCGGCTGAAGCGCTGGCGGGTCATTCGCGTGGTCGAGGCCGCCAAGACCGGCATCGCCCAGGCCATCTCCGAGCAGGACGTGGCTCAGACCGTTCCCACCAAGCTCACGCCCGCCCCGGCTCCGGCCGCCAGTCACGCCGAAACCCCGGCGACGGCGGACGCACCGTCGGCCTGAACCCGCAACCCTGAACGCCGCCAACCCGGAGGCACGCCATGATTCAACTGCGCTCCATTCTCGAAATCGCCGACAACACCGGCGCCCGCAGGGCGGCGCTGATCCAGCGCATGGGTCAAACCTCGCCCTTCGCCCACGTCGGTGACATTGTCACCGTCCACATCAAGGAAAGCTCCACCGACGCCACGGTGAAGAAGGGCGAGGTGGTGAAGGCCGTGGTGGTCCGCACCAAGGCGCCCATCCGCCGGAATGATGGCAGTTATCTGCGCTTCGACAGTAACGCGATCGTCATTCTCGGGCCCGACGGCAATCCGCGGGGCACGCGCATCTTCGGCCCGGTGGCCCGCGAGCTGCGGGCGAAAAACTTCATGAAGATCATCTCGCTCGCTCCGGAGGTTCTCTGACCATGCAGAAGTTTCACATCAAACGCGGCGACACGGTCGTCGTCATCGCCGGCGCCCACAAGGGCAAACAGGGCAAGGTGCTCGAGCTCCTGGTCGAGAAGCAGCGGGCCCGCGTCGAAGGGGTGGCCCTGGTCAAGCGCCACCTCAAGAAGTCGCAGGAGCATCCGCAGGGCACCATTGCCGAGCGCGAAGGATCCGTCCACATCTCCAACCTCATGTCGCTCGCGCGCTGGGAGCAG
>JBGOXZ010000040.1:0-12162 GCA_041479395.1 Opitutaceae bacterium | reverse complement strand
CGGTCCGGGTTGATCCCTGGACCTATCGCGTCCTCGCGGGAGCACAGCTGCTTTCCGTTTTCTCTTCCGGGGTCTTCGATTTGACGCGCACGGCCGATCGTGGAAAATTGTTGCGGACCACGCCGGGCGACTGGCGGGACATTCTTCTTCTGCCGGACTGGCGGGTGCGATTCCGCCGGCCACTTCGGGTTGATCTCGGCGGTATTGCCAAGGGCTTCGCGGTCGATTGCGCCGTCGAAGTGTTGCGCGCCGCTGGGGCCTCCGCGGGAGTCGTCAATGCCGGCGGTGACTTGCGGGTCTTTGGTTCCGCGCCGGAACGCATCCATGTGCGCCACCCGGCGCGCCTGTCCGAATTCGTTCCCGTCGCCGAACTGGTTGAGGAAGCCATGGCTACCTCTGCCAACTATCTCGATGCGCCAGCCATGGGCCGTCTGCGACCGCCCTTCGGTCGCCGCCTTTGGCTTGGACGCGGCAGCGTTTCTGTCCGCGCTCCCTCCTGTATGCTGGCCGATGCGCTGTGCAAGGTGGTGGCGGCTGACGGCCCACGGCGGACCGCGCAGTTGCTGGAGGCATGCGGGGCTTCCGTTTTCGTGCTGAGTCCACGTGGTCGCATCTGGCTGGAGGAATTTCCCCATGCAACCGCATGACATCCGGCTCGGCCGGCGACTGCGGCGCTGGTTCTACCTTGTGTTTGGTCTGCTGTTCGCCAGCGGAGCGGGCTGGCTTGTGCTGCATGCGTTCGCCCAAAGCGAGGGCGAATTCGGCCCGCAACCCCACCCGGCGGAACAGTGGCTGCTGCGTCTGCACGGTGCCGCCGCCATGGCGGCCCTGGTCATCTTTGGCATTCTCCTGCCTCTTCATGTCCAGCACGGATGGAAGGCGAATCGCAATCGGGTCACGGGCGCAGTCATGCTCGGGATTCTTGTGGTGCTGGTGTTAAGCGGTTACGCACTCTACTACGCCGGCAACGAACATCTGCGCTCGCTCTCGATTCTCGTGCACGATGCTGTCGGTCTCGCCTTTCCCCTCATCCTCGTTTGGCATATCGTGCGTGGACGGCGGGCTGGGCTCAGCCCGTCGCGGCCAGGCCGATGATTGTATCTACCGCCCGAGAGATGCTTCTGTCCGGCCGCGCCGCCGTTCCCCCGCCCGGACAACGGCCGGCCCGATGCCTCCCGTCTTGTCTTTTTGCGTGCGTTGCATGTGTTTCGTGCAATCTTCTTTTGTCATCACCATGCCCCTCTCCTCCGAGCAAACGCAAGCTGTCGCCTCCTGGGTCGCCGCCGGCGACAGCCTCGCCGTCATTCAGAAGAAGCTTTCGGAGCAGTTCCATATTTCCATGACCTACATGGATGTCCGCTTTCTCGTGGATGACCTCGGCCTCGAACTGAAGAATGCGGTCACACCCGCGGCGGATCCGACGGCGGATCTCGCGAAAGCGCGCCCCGCCCAGGCGGTGCCGCCTGAGAAGAGGGGCGGCTTGCTGGACAAGCTCAAGAAAGTCGTCGGCGCGAGGGAGGCTGACGCCACGGACCAGATCGATGCTGACGCGGTGGAAGACGACGAGCCAGCCCTCGCCGCCGAAGACGGCGATGACCTGCCCGGCGCCATCCCTGCTGGAGCGGGTAGCGTGAAGGTTGATCTCGACCGGGTGGTGCGTCCCGGCGCGATCGTCAGCGGCAGCGTGACCTTCAGTGACGGAGTCAGCGCCAGGTGGACCATGGACCAGTACGGGCGGCTCATGCTTGATACGGGCAAGAAGGGCTACCAGCCCTCCGCGGCCGATGTGCAAGCCTTCCAGCACACCCTCAGCCGGCAGCTCCAGCGTCACGGATATTGAGCCGCCCGCCGTGCATCCGCCGCGCCTCGCGCCGGCCGTACGCGCGGTGAACAGCGAATGCCCCGACGGGTGGTGGCGTGCCGAGAAAAGCCGCGCCCGCTACCGGGCGCGGCCGTTGCCGTTGGGCGGCGGGAAAGGCAGTCGCGCCAGTTTGACGCCGGCGGCCTCCTGCGCCAGTCCGACCAGTTCTTCGATGAGCTTGGTGGGATCTTCCTCGTAACGCAGCCGGAGGAAGTCGGAGCGCAGACGATGATAGACGGAAAGGTCGGCCATCCAGCGGTCGATCAGGGCGCGAAATTGCCCCGTATTTTGCACGAGCTCGGCCGCGTCGGCATTCCGGAAGAATTTCACCGTGAGCCGCTCCTGCGGCATGATGCCGCCAAAGGCATTGAAGATGATCGGACACTTGAAATGGAGCGCCTTGGCACAGGTAGTGGTGCCACCCCGCGTGACAATGGCGTCACTCGCCTGCATGAGCAAGTGCATGACGTCCGAGTAACTGTCGATGAAGCAGGTAAACTCCGGGTGTTGGGCGCGCCAGTGGACGAGTTCGTTGTAGGCCTGGTGATTGCGGCCGCAGACGATGATGACCTGCACCCGATCGGCGTGAGGCACGAGCGCCGGAAGCAACTCGAAATGGTTGTTCGCGCCGTTCGCCCCCGTGGCGAGAAAAACCGTGAACAGCTCGCCTCTCAGGCTGAGCTTCTTTTCCCGATAATGCCGGCGCTCCGGCGGCGTGAGCACCTCCAGATAGGTGTGCGGCTGCATGAGGTAGCCGCGGACCCTCGCCTTGCCGGGCGGCAGGCCGAGCTTGACGGCGAAGTCGCTCGCCGTCGCGGTGCGGGAGAAATAGAGATCGACCGTCGGTTCGACCCAGTTCCAGCTGTACCCCCAGCCGCCGGAGAATTCACCGCAGTAGGTGGCGCAGCGCACGTTTTGCGGGCCGAGAATCTTGCGCGCGAGCTGGAAATACCCGCGATTAAGGCAGTCGTGCACGCTGAAGACGAGATGCGGCCGGTAGGCGCGCAGCACGCGCTCGTAGTAAAGACGCCCGACGGTCACGGTGCGGCGGTTGAGCAGACTCAGACCCTCGACAAGCGTGTAGAACGCCTTGTGCATCCAGGGCGACCGGCGCTGGATCCAGTTGTAGAAGTTCACCCCGCCGCGATAAAACCGCGAGGATTCCTCGAGCATTTGCTCGATCCGGACGTCGACCTCGTGCCGGTAGAGCTGAAAGCACCATTCGGCAAACGCCTGCGCCCGCGCGTCGTGGCCGCCGCCCGTGCTGGAAGTGAGGACAAGGATGCGGATGCGGGACATGATCAGGGCGCAGATTCGAAATAGCGCAGGAGGAAGGCGCGGATCCAGGACGCGGGTCCGAAGCGGGCGAGGAAGGGTCCGGCCACCGCCTGGAAAAACCGACCGGTGCGCACGGTGCCGCTCCGGCCGCGCCGCAGGGCCCGGCGCAGGGCGGCGGCCGCATGCGCCGGGGGCGGGCCGCTGCGCATCATCCTGGCAAACGCGTCCCACGCGCGCTGCTGGCGCGGGGTGAAGCTCTCCGGCGTGCGGCGGACGGAGTTCTCGAAATCCGTGCGGTAGTCGCCCGGTTGAAAATCAATGACGATCACACCCGTTCCCGCGGTCTCCACCATCAGGCTTTCGCTCAGGGCGGAGAGCCCCGCCTTGGCCATGTTGTAGGCCCCCTGGAATGGGAGGGGAAATCGCGCCGCGCCGGAGGACACATTGACCAACGCTCCGCGGTTGCGCGCCAGCATGCCGCGCAGCGCGAGACGGGCCAGCCGGGCGGTATTGACCAGCATGACCTCGAGCTGCGCCTGCCACACGGCAAAGTCGGTCTCGGCAAAACCGCCGAACACGCCGTAGCCGGCGTTGTTGACCACAAGACTGAAGCCGCCGGCGGCGCGATCGGCCGCGAGAAAGCTCCGCTCCGCCGCGCTTCCGTCGGCGAGGTCGAGCGCCACGGCATGAAACCGCGAACGCGGAGCCAGCCGGGCGGCATCGCGTGACGTGCCCCAGGTCTCAACCCCTTCACCCCGCAGCATGTCGGCAAACGCCTGACCGAGGCCGGCGCTCGCACCGGTGACCATCGCCGTGGGATAGCGGTCAGCGAGAGTGCTCACGCCTGGCGCAGCACGATGCAAACGTTGGCGCCGCCAAATCCGCTGCTGTTGTTCAGCACCACGTGCGCCTGTTGGGGCAGCGTCGCCCGGATGATGTTCAGACCCTCGCAAGCAGCGTCGAGGTGGGCGATGTGCGCGGAACCGGGGATGAACCCCTCCTTGAGCGCGATGGCACAGAAGGCCGTCTCCATGGCGCCGGCCAGGGAGAGGCCGTGGCCGGTGAGCGCCTTGGTGCTGCTCACAGCCGGGCGCGTGGCGCCGTTGTGAAAGATCGCCTTGAGCGCCCGGGCCTCGGAAATGTCACCGATCGGCGTCGAGGTGGCGTGGGCATTCACATAATCCACGGCCTCCGGATCGGTCCTGGTGCGGCGGAGCGCATGGGCCATGGCGGTGCGCAGACCCTCCCCGTCGGGGTGCGAGATGGCGACATTGTAGCCGTCGGAGGCCTGCCCCCAGCCGGCCACCTCGCAGTAAACCCGGGCCCCGCGCCGCTGGACCTCCTCCTCGCTTTCGAGCACGAGCACCGCGGCCCCCCCGGTGCCCACAAAACCGTCGCGCCCGACGTCGAAGGGCCGCGAAGCCAGGTCGGGATTCGCCTGTTGCGAGAGCGCCCGCATGCCGGCAAACGGCAAAATGCTCTCCACGTTGCCATCCTCGGCACCGACCACAAACATGCGCTTCTGCCGGTGGAACGCGATTTCATCGCCCGCGAAACCGACGGCGTGCGACGACGACGCGCAGGCCGATGCGAACCCGGTGGACGCCCCCTTGATCTTGAAATGGGACACCAGGTTGAAATTCACCGTGCCCGCAATCGACGCCACGATCCCCAGCGGGGAACAGCGCATGACCCCCAGGGTGTTCATGCGGTGGAGGTAGTAGCCGAGCAGATGCGGCGAGCCGCCCGAGGCCGCATAGAGGCCGGTGTCGTCGTTGGACACGTCAACGGCGCCCAGCTTCGCATCGGCGATGGCATCGAGCATCGCACAATAGGTGTAGAGCCCGTGTGGCGCCATCCCGCGCAGAATGTCGCGCTTGATGGAGAAGCGGCTCGGATAACCCCAGTCCTCGCAATCGTAGGAGTCGGCGTCGTAACCCTTGATCGTGCCGATCACCTTGACCGGTACATCGGGCTTCTGAAACGGCGGATAGACCTCGAAACCATGCCGCAGCTCGCGGAGGTTCTGCGACACGGTGGAAATGTCGTTGCCGATGCTGGTGACCAACCCGATTCCAGTGATGTAGACTTTCGTCATGGGTTGATGGGAGTGAACGGGCAGGCGCTCGCGTCAGGCGTTCCGCCCACACAGGTGGATCCGCAATGAAATGGGGCCACAGCCTTGCGCGGTCAACGCAGGAACTCTGCGGCGGGCGGGCTCCCTGCGGCGCACGACACGCGGCGGGCCGCCGCGCTCAGGCGTTGACCGCCGTCGCCAGCGGGGTCGCATCGCCATTGGTGGCGGATTGCTTCTCCGGTTCGACCGCCACTTCCTCGGCATAGCCGAACGTCAACGTGATTTCCTCCGCAATGGCCGCCTTGTCCTGTCCCACGCGAATCGCGCCTTCAAAGGTGGCGAGCGGGGCTTTCAACCGCTTGGGCTTGATGGAAAGGCTGAGCACATCCCCCGGCTTGCACATGCGATGGCAGCGCACGCCCTCGCACGAGGTGAAGAAAATCGTCTGTGGGTTCACCACTTTGCTGGGTTCGCCGGCGCCGCCTTCGAGCAGAAAAAGCACGGCCAGCTGGCCGAGCGCCTCCAGCATGATGGAGGCGGGCATCACCGGATTGTCCTTGAAATGCCCCTGGAGAAAAAACTCTTGGCCGCTGATCTTGTATTTGGCGCTGGCTCCCTGCGAACTGACCGAGGCCTCGTTGAGGAAAAGAAACGGCGGTTGAATCGGCATGATCGACGCGATCTGCTCGATGGGCAGGAATTTCGTCGGCTTCGGCAGCGGGAGGCCACGCACTTTGCATTCGATGAACTGCTTGACGTCGCCCAGCGTGCGCAGGTGGCGCAGTTCCTCGTTGTTGATCGACATCTGGAGCACATCCTCGACGAGAATGACGATCTCCATCATCGTCAGCGAATCAATGCCCAGATCTTCGATCAGGCGCAGATCGTCTTCCGGATCCCTGAGCTTGGCGCGCAGATCGGGCTCCACGTACCGCTCGATGATGCCGAGCACGATGGCCGGAAGGTGTTCGGTGTTTCTGGTTTTTCGGAACTGACAGGCGGCTTCGTAGGTGGACGCGGAGCAGCGCTTCAGGGCTTCCCGCAGATATGCATCATCCTCGGGAGTAAAGGCTTTGGCGGGTCCCGGAAATTGCCTGTTGTTCGCGGGAGTGTTCTCGACTGCTGGTGCCATGTCGCTCTCTAGTAAGTTATGGCTGCTCTGGATGTAAACCCTAATTTTCTTCGCGGGTGCGGCGAATGGAAGATCATTTGCGGCAAATTCCTGCGAATTCACTCGCTGGCGCACTGTCATGCTGCCGCCGGAAATGTTCCCGGGCAAATCGCAGGCCATGGTCTCCGTGTCCCACCCCGCATCTTCCGCGCGTGCCTCGCGCGATCTCGGCGGTCGGACAAGTATCGATTTGCCTGACGGCACCACCGCCGCATAACGAGTGCTGATCTTGCCTGCCGACCCGACCATCATGCCATCAGCCGCGGAGCGCGCCTCACCGCCGGCGCCCTCCCGATCGCCCGTGTTCCTGATCACGCACGAGTTTCATCCACGGCACGGCGGCATCGCCACCTTCGCCGAGGAAATCGCCCGGGCCGCAGCCGGTCTGGGCTACGATCTTGAAGTCTGGGCGCAAGCGGCCCCGGCCGACACCACCGAGAAACCCTGGCCTTTCCGGCTGCGCCGGCTCCCGTTGAAGGGCACCCATGATCTGACGTGCCTGATTCGCCTGATGCGGGAATTCATTCTGCATCGCCGGCGGCTGCGTTACGCCACCGTCTATCTGCCCGAACCCGGGCCGATCCGGGCGATGCTGTTGCTGCAATTGATCCCGGGGTTCCGGCCGCAGCGGCTGGTGCTCACGTTTCATGGATCCGAGATTCTGAAATTCCACCGGGATCCGCTGGCGCGCTGGCTGGCGCGCCGGCTGATCCGCCATGCCACCCGCATCAGCGTGTTGACCGGCTATACCCACCGGCTGCTCTGCAGCCGCTTCCCGGAGGCCGCCGCCAAATCCTTCCTCGCCCCCGGCGCCGTCCGGTCCGGTTTCGCGGCGTCGCCTGCCGCGGTCGTCAGGGATCGCCGCGACCGGACCGTGATCCTCACCGTGGGGCGCCTCCATCCGCGCAAGGGCCAGCTCTGCATCATCGAGGCCCTGCAGGCGCTGCCCGCGGCCCAGCGCGCCTCCGTCGAGTACTGGCTGGCGGGCGGCAGCGGCAAGGAGAATTACCAGCAGCGCCTGCGCGACGCCGCCGGACGCTCCGACTTCGTCGTGCGTTTCCTGGGCAGCGTGCCCGATGACGAACTCAACCGCATCTACGACTTGGCCGACATCTTCGCCATGACGAGCATCGACCACCGGCATAGCGTCGAGGGCTTTGGTCTCGTCTACCTTGAGGCGGCCGCGCACGGCCTGCCCGTCGTCGCCCATGCGATCGGCGGCGTGCCCGAGGCCGTCATCGACGGTGTGACGGGGCTGCTGGTGCCGCCCGCCAACCAGCCCGCGCTCACCGCGGCCTTCGCGCGACTGATCGCCGACCCGGAACTGCGCCGCAAATTCGGAACCGCCGGACGCGAATGGGCGCACCAGAATAGCTGGACGCGTTCCGCCGAGCTGCTCTTCAGCGATGCCGGGCGGACGACCGCCGGTTGAGCCGCACCGCCCGGTTCACCCCTTCGGAATCTTTCTTCCCTTTTCACATGATTCAATCCCGCGTCCAAGTCACCGTCCGCTACGCCGAGACCGACATGATGGGCATCGTCTACCACGGCAGCTACCTGCCGTGGTTCGAAATTGGCCGCACCACCCTGCTCAAGGATCATGGCATCTCCTATCGCGAACTGGAGGCCGCGGGCTACCACCTGCCGGTGCTCGAGGTTGGTGTGAAGTATCTCAAACCGGCCTTCTACGACGACACGCTCACTATCGTCACCACGCTGGACGAGAAGCCTCTGCTCCGGATCCAGCTCGCCTACGAGGTCTTCCGCGGCGACGAACTGCTCGCCACCGGCCATACCGCGCACGCTTTCATTGATCGCGACGGCCGGCCGGTGCGGCCGCCGCCCCACTTCGCGCAGCGGATGAGTGCGCTGTTTGCGGCGGTCAAGCCGCCATCATGATGGTTGGCGAAGGCCGGAAGCGGGCGCGGCGGCCGTTCAGGCTTCCCCTTGGTAATCCGGCATTCGAACCTCGTCCACCGGCCACGCGGCGTATTCCGCGAGAGCGGCTGGATCGGTTTCGTTTTTCCGCGCCGTCGCCAGCAGCCTGGGGGCGTCGCCGCCCGCGATGCGGTGCACCGCCCAGACGGCATGCACGCGCACCATCGGCGCGGCCTGCGCCGCCAGCCGCACGAGCGGCGTGACCAGTTCGTGCCGGGCGCCCGCGCGCGCCGCGACGTTGCCCGCCACCACGCAGGCGTTGCGCAACAAGCTGGCCAGCTTGAGACGGTTGATCGGAGTGCGCTGGAACACCTCGGCGAAGCGCGCCGGGGTTAGCTCGAGCAGCTCGCGCAGGCCGAGTCCCGCCATCCCGGACCGTGCGGCCAGCAGCATGCGCCGGCCGGCCCGGGCGAAACGGTTCCACGGGCAGACTTCGAGGCACACATCGCAACCGTAGATGTGGCTGCCGATCCCCGGCCGCAGCCCGCGCGGAATCGCTCCCTTGTTTTCGATCGTCTGATAGGAGATGCACCGCCGCGCATCGACCAGACCCGGATGCGGAATCGCCTGCGTTGGGCAGGCGTCGATACACCGCGTGCACTTGCCGCACAGCAGACCGGTCCGGTCCTCCGCCTTGGGCTTTGGATTCCTCGTCCGCAGCGGCGCGTCCGCCTCGAACTCCACCCGCGTCAAGATGGCCGCGAGGAACAGCCAGTTGCCGAACTTTCGGGAGATCAGCATGCCGTTCTTCCCGAGAAACCCGAGGCCCGCCCTTTCCGCCCAGCCGCGCTCCAGCACCGGTCCTGTATCAACATAGTAACGGCAATCGCTCCCGCCCGCGCCATAGAGCTCCTCGATCGCCCGCCCCGCGGCGACCAGCGCGGGTTTCAGGGTGTCATGATAATCCTCATAAAGCGCGTATCGCGCCCAAACCGGTCTCCCCTCCGTCCCCGGTCCCCTGTCTTCCACCGCTCCCGGCCAGTAGTTGACCCCGAGCATGATGATGGAGCGGACTCCGGGGAGCACGAGATCGGGGTTCAACCGCCTTGGCGCCGTCCGCTCCATCCAGGCCATGTCAGCGTGAAAGCCCCAGGCGAGCCAGCGGCTCAGGCCATTGGCCGGCGCGGCTTCCACCCGGGCGAAGCGCACCTCGTCAAAGCCCAGCGCCGCGAGCCGCCGCCGCAATTCCTCCTGCCGCGCGTTCATGATGCCGATCGCCCAGCGCGTCTCGCGTGATGCGCGTCATCGACCAGCCGGGCCGGTCTCCGCCGTCTTCCCGGTGTCCGACGGCGCCGGCATGACCGAACCGCTGTCTTGGCGGGCCGGGGTGACGCCGTGGGTCCGCTCCCACTCGCGCGCCTCGCGCCGATAGGCGCGCAGCACGTGCATCACCACGTCGTGCAGCGGCCGGAAATCCGTGAGGATCACCGTGCCGGCCCGCTTGTAGGTCTCCTCGCGCTCAGCAAAGAGCTGGCGGATGCGCGCCTCCGGGTCCCCGACGTCGAGCAGGGGGCGAATCCGCGCCTGCGCCGTGCGCTGGAGAATCGTGTCGGGGTTCGCGTGCAGACAGATGACCACGCCCTTCGAGCGCAGCAGCTCGAGCATGCCTGGCTGCACGACCAGCCCGCCGCCGCAGGCCACCACCACGCCGCGGTCGGGATGGCCCCTCTCGATGAATTTCCGCTCCAACGCACGGAACTCGGCCTCGCCCTCCCGGGCGAAGATCTGCGCCACCGTCCGGCCCATCTCCCGCTCGATTTCGTGGTCGCTGTCCAACGTTTGGAAGCCGAGCCGCATCGCGACGGCGCGTCCGACGGTCGTCTTCCCCGTGCCCATGAAGCCCACCAAGTAGAGATTGACGGTTGGCTCCGACATGCCGCCAGCGAAGCGGCTGCGCCGGTTCAGTGCAAGACCTCGGTTGCCCCGCAGTCCCGCCTCGAAAAAAGCTTAGCCTCGGCGCGGTATTTTGTTTCCATGGCGGCATGTCCTCTCCCTCCGCTTCCCCGGCGGCCGACCGCAATCGCCCGCCGGCCGCCAACCAAGTCTTCGCCAGCGACAACACCGCCGGCATCTGCCCGGAGGCCTGGGCCGCCCTGGCCGAGGCCAACCGCGGCCGCCTGCCCTCCTACGGCAACGACGCCTGGACCGTCCGCGCCTGCGACCTGCTCCGCACGGTGTTCGAGACCGACTGCGAGGTCTTCTTCGTCTTCAACGGCACCGCCGCCAATTCCCTCGCCCTCGCTTCACTCTGCCAGAGTTATCACAGCGTCATCTGCCACGACTACGCGCATGTCGAGACCGACGAATGCGGCGCGCCCGAATTCTTCTCCAACGGCACCAAGATCCTCGTCGCCACCGGCCCCAACGGCAAACTCGACGCCGCCCAGGTCGAACGGGTGATTCTCAAGCGCATCGATATCCACTACCCGAAGCCGCGCGTGCTGTCGCTCACGCAATCCACCGAGTGGGGCACCGTCTACACGGTCGACGAGCTCAAGGTGCTCACCGGCCTCGCGAAGCGGCACGGTCTCGCGGTGCACATGGACGGCGCGCGTTTCGCCAACGCCGCGGCCGCCCTCGCCGCGCGCGGCGGGCTTAAACCCGCCGACTTCACCTGGCGGGCGGGCGTCGACGTGCTCTGTTTCGGCGGCACGAAGAATGGCATGAACACCTCCGAGGCCGTCGTCTTTTTCAACAAGCCGCTGGCCCATGAGTTCGACTACCGCTGCAAACAGGCCGGCCAGCTCGCCTCAAAGATGCGCTTCCTCAGCGCCCAGTGGGTCGGCATGTTGCAGGACGGCGCCTGGCTGCGCCATGCCGCCCACGCCAACCAGATGGCGCAGAAACTCGCCGCAGCGCTGCGCACCATCCCGCAGGTGAGCATCCTCGTCGAACCCGAGGTGAATGCGCTCTTCGCGGGCATGCCGCCCGAAGTCGCCGAGGCCCTCCACGCCCGCGGGTGGCATTTCTACAATTTTATCGGCGCCCACGGCTACCGCCTCATGTGTTCGTGGGACACCCGGGACGCCGACCTCGACGCTTTCGTCGCCGACGTTAAGACTGCCTGCCGGAACGTCTGAATCACGGCCGCAGACGGTTACGTTGCCCGCTGCGTGCGCCGCGTGCGCCGCGGGCAGTGAAGACCGCCACCGGATCGGCACTGTCCTGGGCCGGCACCCCTCACCGTTCAGGTTTGTACCCGGGCTTGTTTCTGGTAGCTTGCGCCCAAGTGAGGTGTCATGAGTCGCGCATCGATCATTCTGCTTTTTAGCTGGCTGCTGGGAACGGCCGCCGGGGTCGCCGCTGATCGCGTCAGCCTGATCAAGATTGAGGGCCCCATTGGCCCGGCCACGGCCGGCTACATCGCGCGCGCGATCGATGAGGCGGCGGAAAACCAATCCCAGTGTCTCGTCATCCAGCTCGACACGCCCGGTGGCCTGCTCGACTCCACCAAGACCATCGTGCAGAAATTCCTCGGCTCGCCCGTGCCCACCGTCGTGTACGTCGCGCCGGCGGGCGCGACCGCGACCAGCGCGGGCTGCTTCATCACCCTGGCGGCCGACCTCGCGGTTATGGCGCCCGCCACCAGCATCGGTGCCGCGCACCCGGTGGCGATCGGCGGCAACCCCGTCGGCGGCGAGGAAAAACTCGATGACACGATGAAGCAGAAGCTGGAAAACTACGCCGTCAGCTACATCGAGATCATTGCCGCCCGACGCAACCGCAACGTCGAATGGGCCAAGTCCTCCGTCAAGGAAAGCGCCTCGATCTCCGCCGAGACCGCTCTCCAGTTGAAGGTCATCGATCTCATTGCCAAGGACGTGCCCGACCTGCTCG